>DATBQC010000087.1:0-1980 GCA_036561065.1 Methylobacter sp.
AGCAGTTGATCGGTGATGATCTCGAGAACATTGATTTCAATGTCGAAGATGATCTGGCAGCTGCAGTCGATCCTGGCACGAACGATATCGACGATGCGCCTGTCGTCAAATTTCTGCAGAAAATCCTGATTGATGCGATCAATATGGGGGCATCCGACCTGCATTTTGAACCGTTCGAGAAATTTTATCGGATTCGTTTGCGGGTGGATGGCGTCTTGCGCGAAGTTGCACAGCCGCCGCTAGCGATCAAGGAGAAACTGGCTTCCCGCATCAAGGTCATTTCCAAGCTCGATATTTCCGAAAAACGCGTGCCGCAAGACGGTCGCATGAAACTCGTCATTTCAAAGACCAAGGCCATCGACTTTCGCGTAAGTACGTTGCCGACCTTGTTTGGCGAGAAGATCGTGATGCGTATTCTGGATGCGACTCAGGCTCAGTTGGGGATCGAAGCCCTGGGTTATGATCCAGACCAGCGAGATACCCTGGTCGAGGCAATTCATCGACCGTATGGCATGGTCCTGGTAACCGGACCGACCGGCTCAGGCAAGACAGTATCGCTCTACACTTGCCTGAATATCCTGAACAAACCCGGTATCAATATCTCGACTGCCGAAGATCCGGCGGAAATCAATTTGCCGGGCGTCAATCAGGTCAACATCAACGACCGGGCAGGATTGACTTTTCCGATCGCCTTGAAGGCCTTTTTGCGGCAGGATCCGGACATTATCATGGTCGGCGAAATTCGTGATCTGGAGACTGCCGATATCGCAATCAAGGCGGCGCAGACCGGCCATATGGTGTTTTCCACTTTGCATACCAATGATGCGCCGGCTACCCTGACGCGCTTGATGAACATGGGCGTCGCGCCCTTCAACATTGCGTCGGCGGTGATCCTGATTACCGCTCAGCGTCTGGCGCGTCGGCTTTGCACCTGCAAGCAAGTCACCACGATTCCGGACGATACCTTGATTGAAGCAGGATTCAAGGACGAAGATTTGGACGGAACCTGGCAGCCTTACAAGGCGGTCGGCTGCGAGCGTTGCAGCGGCAGCGGGTATAAGGGGCGCCTCGGCATTTACCAGATCATGCCGATTACCGAAGACATCGAGCGAATTATCCTGGCCCATGGAACGGCGCTTGAGATTGAAGCGCAGGCCAAAAGGGATGGAGTGAAAAATTTACGTGAGTCCGGCTTGGTCAAGGTCAAGTTAGGGCTTACCAGTCTGGAAGAAGTTCTCGGCTGCACCAACGCATAACGGAGGAGGAAGTATGGCAACCAGTGCCCAGAAAGCCGCAAGCACGACGAAAGAGTCGATCTTTGCATGGGAAGGCAAAGATAAAACCGGAAAAGCGGTTCGCGGCGAACTTCGTGCCATTAGCGAGACTATTGTCAACGCAACCTTGCGGCGGCAAGGCGTATTGGTTACCAAGGTCAAGAAAAAATCTTTCAGCAGCGGAAAATCCATCAGCGACAAGGATATCGCGCTATTTACCCGGCAATTGGCGACCATGATGAAGGCCGGCGTGCCGCTGTTGCAATCGTTCGACATTGTTTCCAAAGGGCATGCCAACCCGTCGGTTGCCAAGTTGATTCAGGAAATTCGCGCCGATGTGGAAACCGGCACCAGCCTGAACCAAGCCTTTCGCAAGTTTCCTTTATATTTCGATGCCTTGTTCTGCAACTTGGTTGGCGCCGGCGAACAGGCCGGTATTCTGGAAGAGCTGTTGAGTCGGTTGGCGACCTACAAGGAAAAGACCCTGGCGATCAAAGCCAAGGTCAAGGGCGCCTTGTTCTATCCTATATCCATCATGGTGGTAGCCTTTGTCGTGACGTCCGTGATCATGATCTTCGTGGTTCCGGCGTTCAAGGAGGTTTTCAAGAGTTTCGGTGCTGATTTGCCGGCGCCAACTCTGGTGGTGATGGCGATTTCCGATTTCTTCGTCAAATGGTGGTACCTTATTTTCGGTTCGATTTTCTCG
>DATBQC010000088.1:0-1716 GCA_036561065.1 Methylobacter sp.
ATAATATAAACATTAATATTGAGAAGATAACTATGAAAAAGTTGGCATCCATTTGTGCAGGTTTATTATTTCTTTTAAGTACTTCTGTTTTCGCTGAGGAGCATGCTGCGGCAGCGTTGGAACATGCCAATACGGCGGTAATTCACGGCAAAGCCGGTCATGCGCCGGCTTTAATTGAACATGCGAAGGTAGCGTTGGAGCATACGCTGGCCGCCTCGATAGTCGCCAAGGGTGTGCCCAAAAACCATCTAGACTCTGGCGCTAAGGAGCTGCAAGAAGCCATTGATCACGGTAACTTAGGCCATGTGGGCAAGGCTACTGTACATGCCGAAGCCGCTGTAGTGCACATTAAAGCTGGTAACAAATAATATCACTAGCTTCAGGAAGGGGCGGGTAATTTCGCCCCTTTTTTATAGCTCAATTTCTTTAAGCGAGATGAAATCTCGCTGCGTCGATAAGTGAGACCTTACCCCGATTTCCAGGCATTTTGCTAAGAGACCATTTTGGCCTCAACCTCGTCTCGGTTATGCTCTCAAAACCGCTGCCTTTCGTAAGTATTGCCTGATCAAACCATTGGTATTTTCGTTTAAGCCGCGTTTTCAGGGACGGTAGGGATGGGCAAAATACATGTTAGCGCTCAGCTGTTCCTTCATTTTCTCGTAACCTGCAAACTCTTTGCCGTTATCTGCGTAATGTTAAGATTTTATCCAGATAGGGCTTTAGCAAGAGAATAGTCGCCTCGCCTCGGCTTGGCAGGTGACCAGTCAATAGGCATGGCCCAATTGATGGGGACTTTCTCGCCTTTATGCAGATGCTGCTTTGGCGCTGGAACGATGCCGGCATCAATGATGTGACCTGCGCACCAGATAGCCGTTAATACTCAATGAGTTGATTTTTTGTTTAGCGATAGGTAATGGCGTACGGCATTATAATCAACGCAGCCGCTTCCCGCTAACCGCATCATAAATAGCTGTTTCCTGTTCAAGTTCGCCGACTTTGCCATGAACGATAAAAATATCGGCATCGGCAAAGGTTTTTAGCAGTTTTCTCGATTCTTTAATGGCGGGTCGGGTTGTGGGGTTGGCGCTGGTGGAGACTAACGGGCTGCCGAATTGGGCGCATAAGTCTCGGGCTATCGGATGGTCGGTCACTCTGACGGCCAGTGATTGATGTTCGCCTCTCAGCCATTTTGGAACCCAAGGTTGGGCCGGAATAACCCAGGTGACAGGGCCGGGCCACGTGGGTGTTATGCGGTCGATGATGGGTTGGTCTAAAACGAGGTAGGGATGCAATTGTTCCAGGGATGAGGCAATCAATATCAGGCCTTTTTCTATCGGGCGTTGTTTGATGTCGAGCAGGGACATCACCGCAGCTTCGTTAAGCGGGTCGCAGCCTAAGCCGTAGACGGCTTCTGTGGGGTAAGCGACCACGGCTCCGGCTTTGAGATGACGGACGGCGTTTTTTATTTTGAACAGGGAGTGATAGGGCATTTTGAGTTTATGGGGCTAAGTTTTGATCGCGTAATAACTTCGTAAAATCATGCATCGGCACAGGCCCGCTCTTGATAAAGCCCTGATAACTATCGCAGCCTTTTTCCTGTAAGAATGCCAGTTGCGCCATGGTTTCCACACCCTCGGCTAAGACCTTAAAGCCCAAAATATGTCCCATAGCGACAATAGTTGAGGCAATTTCCATGTCATCTTGATGAAAAGGGAT
>DATBQC010000089.1:0-9454 GCA_036561065.1 Methylobacter sp.
TGCTGCAACAGCGCATGAAAGCGGCTTTGGCTGCGGTGAAACTGATGCCTTGGGTTGACGACACGAAAATCGCCGCGATTGGCTTTTGTTTTGGCGGTTTATGCTCGCTTGACCTTGCCAGGACTGGCGTTGACATTAAGGGTGTGGTTAGTTTTCATGGCTTGCTGGTACCGCCCGGCAACACGCAGGGTAATGTGATCAAAGCGAAAATCCTGGCTTTGCATGGCAATGATGATCCGTTGGTTCCGGCTGAACAAGTGCTGGCTTTTGAACAGGAAATGACCGAAGCAGGTGCAGACTGGCAACTGCATGCTTACGGTAATACCATGCATGGGTTCACCAATCCGTTAGCCAATGATCCCGTATTCGGCACTGTCTATCAGCCTAACTCAGATCGACGATCATGGATAGCGATGCAGAACTTTTTGACGGAAATATTTGCCTGATAATAAATCTAGAAATCCCAGTATTTTGTGGACGAAACGATTTTTCTGGGATTAGCGACTAATTGTGGGTGAATTTGCCGCTATCACTTTTAGGTTCTGGCAGGTCCATGCCGGAATGGCGTGTATTTTGTAACTTAACGCATAACCAAAAAGTTCCCTCGTTTTTAAAACACTATCCGCTTCGACACTACTAAGACAATTTGTTATAATTCCTCACTTAATTTCATGTCATGTAGTCACACTTAACCAAAAAACAGCATTAAGGTGTGTTTGTACGTAGTCAGGAAACCATGCCGGTCTAACATTAACGGCACACTGTGAATATAGGGATCAATGTCAAACTTCGCTAAAGAAATAATACCTGTCAATCTCGAAGACGAGATGAAGCAGTCCTATCTCGATTACGCTATGAGCGTTATCGTCGGTCGAGCCCTTCCAGATGTCAGAGACGGCCTTAAACCGGTTCATCGCCGTGTGTTGTATGCGATGAGCGAGCTGGGCAATGACTGGAACAAACCTTATAAAAAATCGGCGCGTGTAGTCGGTGATGTGATCGGTAAGTATCACCCGCATGGTGATACGGCAGTTTACGACACGATGGTACGGATGGCGCAGAATTTCTCTATGCGCTATATGCTGATCGACGGGCAAGGCAATTTCGGTTCGGTTGACGGCGATTCACCGGCGGCGATGCGTTATACCGAAGTGCGCATGTCGAAGATTGCCCATGAATTGCTGGCCGATCTGGACAAGGAAACTGTCGATTTTGCGCCCAACTATGATGAGTCCGAATCCGAGCCGAGGGTGTTGCCGACACGGGTGCCGACCTTATTGGTCAATGGTTCCTCCGGTATTGCGGTCGGCATGGCGACCAACATTCCTCCGCATAATTTATCTGAAGTGATCAGTGCCTGTCTGGCGATGATCGATCAGCCGGATCTGACCGTGCATGACCTGATGGCTCATATTCCTGGGCCCGATTTTCCTACGGCAGCCATTATCAACGGCGCTTCCGGCATTTACAACGCTTACACCACCGGGCGCGGTAAAATCTATCTACGTGCACGATGCCACTTTGAAGACATCGGCGACAGCAGTCGGCAAGCGATTATCACCACTGAACTGCCTTATCAGGTCAACAAGGCCAGACTGCTGGAAAAAATTGCCGAGCTGGTTAAGGAAGGCAAGCTTGAAGGCATTTCCGGTTTGCGCGACGAATCGGACAAAGACGGCATGCGCATGGTGATTGAGCTGCGTCGCGGCGAAATGCCCGAAGTAGTGTTAAATAATCTGTACAAGCAGACTCAATTTCAGACGGTGTTCGGCATCAATATGGTCGCCCTGCTGGATGGACGTCCGCATTGCATGAATCTTCATGAGATTATCAGCGCCTTTATCAATCACAGACGGGAAATTGTTACCCGCAGAACGATTTATAACCTGCGCAAAGCCAGGGAAAGAGCTCATATTTTAGAAGGGCTTGCGATTGCTTTAGCCAATATCGACGAAATGATTGCGTTGATCAAGGCTGCCGCCACACCGGCCGACGCTAAAGTTGGTTTGTTGGAGAAAAGCTGGGACGCAGGACTGGTTGCCGCGCTGTTGGATCGTGCCGATGCGGATCGTTCAAGGCCCGATGATTTGCCGGTGGAGTTCGGTATTCATGCCGGAATTTACCGTCTGTCTGAAACCCAGGCTCAGGCCATTCTTGAGTTGCGCTTGCATCGTTTGACAGGTCTGGAGCAGGACAAGATAGTCAATGAATACAAGCAGCTGCTGGAACAAATTGATGAGTATTTGTTTATTCTGGGCAGCGACGTTCGCCTGATGGAAATTATCAGGGAAGAGCTTGTGGCTATCAAGGAACAGTATTCAGACGAACGACGCACCGAAATTTTACAAAATCATTCGGATTTATCTGATGAAGATCTGATTACCGAAGAAGACATGGTCGTGACCATGTCGCACGAAGGCTATGTCAAATCTCAGCCGCTCAGCGATTATAAGGCGCAACGGCGCGGCGGTCGCGGCAAGTCGGCGACAGCCACTAAAGAGCTGGATTATGTCGATAAGCTGATTGTGGCCAATACCCACGATACTATTTTGTGCTTCTCTTCGCGGGGCAAAGTTTACTGGCTTAAGGTCTATCAATTGCCGGTTGCCAGTCGTGCAGCGAGGGGCAAGCCTTTCGTCAATCTGCTGCCGCTGGAGCAAGGCGAAAAAATCAATGCGATATTGCCGATTCGCGAATTTACCGACAGCAAGTTCATCTTTATGGCCACAACGGCGGGTACCGTTAAAAAGACTCCGTTAAAGGAATTCGAGAACCAACGTGCTAACGGCAAAATCGCGATCGATTTAAGAGAAGACGATACGCTGGTCGGCGTTGCGGTGACCGACGGTCAGCAAAACGTGCTGTTGTTCAGCAGCACCGGTAAAGCGGTCTGCTTTAATGAAGCGGATGTGCGCTCTATGGGCAGAACGGCGTCCGGGGTGCGCGGAATCCGTTTGCAGGAAGGGCAAAAAGTCATTTCTCTGATTATCGCGACCGAAGGCACTGTGCTGAATATCACCGAGAACGGCTACGGCAAACGCACCAAGCTTGAGGAGTTTACCTGCCATAAACGCGGCGGACAGGGCCTGATTGCGATACAAACCTCTGCGCGTAACGGCTCAGTGATCGGCGCTGTGCTGGTCAATGACAATGACGAAATCATGCTGATTACCGATGGCGGCACCTTAGTGCGCACACGGGTTGACGGCATTTCGGTGGTTGGGCGGAATACTCAGGGTGTGACGATTATCCGATTGGATAAGAAGGAAAAAGTGATCGGCGTTGACCGTATCGAAGGCTTGGCAGGGGTAGATGATGCCGATGATGAAGACGCTCTTTTAGATGATGCCGAATCAGAGCTGGATGCATCGGATGAAACAACAAATGACGATATTGAATCAGGTGAGGAATCGTAATGTCCAGAGTTTATAATTTTAGTGCAGGCCCGTCTGCATTCCCTGAATCGGTATTGCAGCAAGCGCAGCAGGAAATGCTGGAATGGCGCGATAGCGGCATGTCGGTTATGGAAATGAGCCATCGCGGCAAACATTTCTCAGTTATTGCCGAAGAGCTGGAAAGCGATTTGAGAGCATTGCTGGCTGTTCCTGAAAACTATAAAGTTTTGTTCCTGCAAGGCGGCGCATCGGCGCAGTTTTCGCTGATACCGCAGAATATTTTGAACGGTAAAAGCAAAGCCTGTTACCTGAAAACCGGCGCCTGGTCGGAAAAAGCTATTAAGGACGCAGGCGCTTATTGCGATGTTGTGGTCAGCGCCAGTTCGGAAGATACCAAATTCACCACGATTCCCGATGTCGCAAGCTGGGCTATCGATACTGAAGCGGCTTATCTGCACTATACCTCGAATGAGACTATCCACGGCGTGGAGTTTCAATCTTGTCCTGATAGCAAGGGCTTGCCGCTGGTGTCGGATATGTCGTCGAATATTTTATCGCGCAAGATCGATGTCAGTCAGTACGGCCTGATTTATGCCGGAACCCAGAAAAACATGGGGCCTGCTGGCGTTACCGTAGTGATAGTCAGGGATGATTTGGTCGGTCATGCACCTAAAACCGTGCCTTCGGTTTTTAACTATGCCGAGCAGGCTAAAAACCAATCCATGCTGAATACCCCGGCAACCTATAGCTGGTATCTGACTGGGTTAGTGCTTAAATGGCTACAAGCGCAGGGCGGCGTTGAGGGTATCGAACAACGCAATGTCGCCAAAGCGGCGAAGTTGTATCAGGCTATCGACCAATCGGCCTTGTATTCCAATCCGGTAGAAATAGCGTCCCGTTCACGAATGAATGTGCCGTTTATTTTGTCCGATGAGAGCCTGGATAAGCCGTTTTTGGCCGCTGCGGAAGCCAATGGTTTGTTTGAACTAAAAGGCCATCGTTCGGTGGGCGGTATGCGGGCAAGTATTTATAATGCGATGCCGGAGGCCGGTGTGACGGCTTTGATTGATTTTATGGCTGAGTTTGAACGCACTCATTAATTGAAAATCTAATATTTGAATCAGGCCGCCATGTCATCTGTTACCCCCCTTTCAGAATTAAGAGACAAAATTGATGCAATCGATAAGCAGATTCTGCAATTGATGAATCAGCGTGCGTCTTGTGCAATGGAAGTTGCCAAAACCAAGATTGCGCAGGGTGAGAATGGCTCATTTTATCGCCCTGATCGCGAGTCATTGGTATTGCGGCGCATCAAAGACTTGAATCAGGGGCCTTTGTCCGACGATACGGCGGCTCATTTTTTCAGGGAATTGATGTCGGCGTGTTTGGCGTTGGAGAAACCGCTGGATGTGGCGTATTTAGGTCCCGAGGGCACATTTACCCAGCAAGCCGCAATTAAGCATTTCGGCTCTGCGGTTAAAACCGTACCGGCGGCAACCATTAACGATATTTTTAATGCGGTTGAGAGCGGCAACTGCCAGTTCGGCGTCGTGCCTGTCGAAAATTCTACCGAGGGCGTCATCAGCCATACGTTGGACCGGTTTTTGAATTCGCCGCTAAAAGTTTGCGGCGAAGTTGAAATCAGAGTACATCAAAACTTATTGGGGCTGGTGGATAGCCTGGATGAAGTGACCGAGGTATTTTCGCATCAGCAATCTTTGGCTCAGTGCAGGCAATGGCTGGATAATCATTTGCCGAATGCGAAGCGAACTGCGGTCAACAGCAACACCGAGGCCGCCAGATTGGCGTCAACCAATAGACAGGCCGTTGCGATAGCAGGCATCGTTGCCGCTGAAATTTATCGGCTGAATGTCATCGAAAAAAATATCGAAGACGAACCCAACAATACCACCCGCTTTATTATTATCGGACAGCAAATATCGTCTTCCACGGGCAACGATAAAACCTCGCTGGTTGTGTCTACAGGCAACCAACCCGGTGCGTTGCACAAGATACTGGAGCCTTTCGCGAGATTTAACATCGGCATGGTGCATATTGAATCCAGGCCGTCACGCCAGGGATTATGGGACTATGTGTTTTTTATCGATATTGAAGGCCATAGCGAAGATGACGATGTTGCCCAGGCGCTGGCTATATTGAAAGACAACGTCAATATGCTTAAGCTTTTGGGTTCTTATCCTAAGGCCGTACTCTAAAATTTCTTTCTCATCCTTCGGGTGAGTATTAAACGATCTCAAACGGACTCCATGAACAACACTGATAAAATCTATAATCTTGCCGTGTCCGGCGTGCAAAAGCTGATTCCTTATACCCCCGGCAAACCGATTGAAGAACTTGAGCGCGAGCTGGGACTTTCTAACATCATAAAGCTTGCATCCAATGAAAATCCTTTAGGGCCTGGAAAAAAAGCCTTGGCTGCGATACAGGCGACTTTGAAGGATTTGGCCTTGTACCCGGATGGCAACGGCTTTAATTTAAAGTCTGCGCTAGCTGAAAAGTACGCTGTCGATATGAGCCAGATTACGCTGGGCAATGGCTCCAATGAAATTCTTGAACTCGTGGCCAGGGCGTTCTTAACGCCGGGACTTGAAGTGGTTTTTTCGCAGCATGCTTTTGCTGTATATCCCATTGTAACTCAAGCAGTTGGCGCTACGGCGGTTGTAGCTCCCGCTTTGAATTACGGGCATGATCTCGATGCCATGTTACAAAGAGTGACCGATAAAACGCGATTGGTATTTATTGCGAACCCCAATAATCCCACCGGTACATTGCTGAGCCACACCGACTTGGAAGCATTTATTGGGGCGCTGCCGGACACTTGTGTCTGTGTGCTCGATGAAGCTTATTGTGAATTTGTGGGTGACCAAAGCGCTAACAATTCAATAGGCTGGCTGAAAAAATACCCCAATTTGTTAATTACCCGCACTTTTTCCAAGGCCTACGGCTTGGCCGGGTTACGCATCGGCTATGGCTTGTCTAGTCCACAACTGGCAGACATTCTGAATCGGGTGCGTCAGCCTTTCAATAATAACATGCTGGCCTTGGCCGCCGCCGAAGCGGCGTTGACGGATACCGAGCATTTGCAAAACACCATTGCCGTTAATGCTCAGGGTATGCAGTTTATCACCGAAGGTTTTAAAAACTTAGGCTTGGAATGGATTCCATCAGCGGGTAATTTTGTGTTGGTTGATCTCAAACAGCCCGCGATGCCTATTTATGAGGCATTGCTGGGCAAAGGGGTTATCGTCAGGCCGGTTGGTGTCTATGAATTACCCAATCATCTGCGCATTACCATCGGCACACAGGCGGAAAATCAGCTGTTTTTACAAGCATTAGCTGAAGTTTTAGCTGGCTAATGTTTAACCGGCTTTGCATTATTGGCGTTGGTTTGATCGGTGGGTCTATCGCCCGCGCCGCACGGCAGCAGGGTTTATGCAATAACATAGTCGGATACGGCCGCAAGCTTGATGAGCAAAACCTGCAAACGGCAAAACAGCTAGGTGTTATTGATGACTATACGCTGGAGCTTTCTAAAGCAGTTCAGGGCGCTGATTGTGTGGTCATTGCGACGCCGGTAGCCAGCATCGAAAGTATTTTTTCCCTGCTTAAGCCGTTATGGTCGGATAATGCGATTTATACCGATGTCGGCAGTACCAAAGGTAGTGTTATTGCTGCGGCAGAGCGGGTTTTCGGTGTTGTGCCCGATAATCTGGTTCCGGCTCATCCAATCGCCGGAGCTGAGAACAGTGGCGTAACGGCCTCCGTCGATGATTTGTTTCTGAATAAACGCCTGATTATCACGCCAGCCAGCAATACCAAGCCTGAAGCGGTGAAAAAAATTCAAAGTTTCTGGGAACGGTTGGGCTCGCTGGTGTCGGTGATGGATGTGCGGCATCATGACGGTGTGTTGGCCGCAACCAGCCATTTGCCGCATATCCTGGCTTTTGCCTTGGTCGATATGCTCGGCCATAAAGACGAGCAGAGTGAGATTTTTCAATATGCGGCCGGCGGCTTCAAGGATTTTACGCGGATTGCCTCCAGCGATCCGACCATGTGGAAGGATATTTGCGCCGCCAATAAGGACGAAATCATCCCTTTAATTGAGCAGTTAAAGGGAGAATTGGATAAAATACAACGTTTGCTGGAAACGAATGATAGCCGGCAGCTTTTTGAAACCTTTACGTATGCCAGAAACGCACGGCAACGCTTTCTTGACCAGTTCGATAATAATTAATATGTCAAAATCAATTACATTTTACGTACAACCCGGCGGCAAACTACAAGGCGAGGCACGCGTGCCCGGCGATAAATCCATGTCGCACCGTTCCATCATGCTGGGCTCGCTGGCCGAAGGCGTGACTCATGTCAAAGGCTTTCTCGAAGCGGAAGATGCACTGGCAACCTTACAGGCTTTTCGCGATATGGGGGTTGAAATCGAAGGGCCGGTCAATGGCGAATTAACCATACATGGCGTCGGCAAGCACGGTTTAAAAGCGCCGAAAAATGATTTGTATCTGGGTAATTCAGGCACATCGATGCGTTTGCTGAGCGGTTTATTGGCAGGTCAAGCCTTCAACTCGGTATTAACCGGCGACAAATCATTGTCCGGCAGACCGATGAAGCGGGTCACAGAGCCATTGGCAACAATGGGAGCTGATATAAAAACCACCGAAAAAGGCACGGCGCCGTTGCACATTACCGGCAGAGCAGGGCAGTTGACCGGCATTGATTACGCGATGCCGATCGCCAGCGCCCAGGTCAAATCCTGCCTGTTACTGGCAGGCATGTACGCGCAAGGCGTAACCAGCGTTACCGAACCTGCGCCTACCCGCGACCACACCGAGCGTATGCTGACCGGCTTTAACTATCCGGTGAAGCAGGAAGGCAATAAAGTCAGCATTACCGCCGAAGGCAGTTTGACCGCAACCGATATTGATGTGCCCAGCGACATTTCATCGGCCGCATTTTTCCTGGTCGGGGCATCCATTGCGCCGGGTTCCGATCTGCTGTTGAAACATGTCGGCGTTAATCCTACGCGTACCGGAGTCATTGACATCCTCAGATTAATGGGCGCGAACATTGAAGTTCTTAACGAGCGCACGGTCGGCGGCGAACCGGTAGCCGATCTGCATGTGGTTTACAGTCCTCTGAAAGGTATAGACATTCCCGAGCATCTGGTGCCGCTGGCCATTGACGAGTTCCCTGTATTGTTTGTCGCCGCAGCGTGTGCAGAAGGCCAAACCCGGTTAACCGGCGCGGAAGAACTCAGGGTAAAAGAATCGGATCGTATTCAAGTAATGGCGGACGGCCTGCAAATACTCGGCGTAGACGCACAGTCTACCGAGGACGGCATGATCATTCAGGGCGGTTCGATAGGCGGCGGTGAAGTTATATCGCATGGCGACCACCGAATTGCGATGTCGTTTTCAATTGCAGGACTACGCGCTAATGCGCCTATTACCATCCATGATTGTGAAAATGTGAATACCTCGTTCCCTGAATTTAGAGACCTGGCAAAACGCTTAGGCCTCGATCTAGTTTGCAGGGAAGGCTAGTGAGTATTCCGGTATTGACTATTGATGGCCCTAGCGGCGCAGGAAAAGGCACGGTTAGTCGGGCCGTAGCGAAAAAACTGGGCTGGAATTACCTGGATAGCGGCTCTATCTACCGCTCATTGGCAATTGCTGCGCTAAAACAGGCTGCTGATCTGGAAAATGAAGCCCTCATTGCCGATATAGCCCAAACGATGGTGCTGGAATTTGATTGCGGCGATGAGCTAATCGTTAAGTTGAACGGTGAGGACATAACCTCTCAGTTAGGTCTTGAGAGTACGGGCAATGCTGCCTCCATCGTTGCGGCGCTGCCTGAAGTCTGGAGTGTTTTGTTGCAAAAACAAAAAGATTTCAAGCAACTGCCGGGACTGGTTGCAGATGGGCGCGATATGGGAACTGTAGTTTTTCCTGAGGCCAAAAACAAGGTGTTTTTAACTGCCAGTGCAGATGAAAGAGCCAGGCGCCGATATAAACAGTTGATAGAAA
>DATBQC010000090.1:0-4128 GCA_036561065.1 Methylobacter sp.
TCAGAACAGGACGCTATCATGAGTGGACTATTATCAACATCATTGTCAGGTTTGATAGCTGCCCAGCGCTCATTGGAAACGGTGCAACATAATATAGCCAATGTAAATACAGATGGTTATAGCCGTCAGCGAGTAGCGCAGGGTACGAATCCTGCAATGCTTACCGGTGACGGATATGTCGGGCAGGGTGTAAGCGTTACCAATATTACGCGCAGTTACGACCAGTTTATTAATAAGCAATTGAGTTCCAGTATCTCAGCATTCGGAGCAGTGGATCATTACCATCAGCTTGCAAGTCGTATTGACAATATAACGGCCGATCCCACTACGGGTATTGCCCCATCCCTGAATAATTTTTTTAATGCCTTGAATGAAGTGGCGAATGATCCTACATCCATTCCTTCCAGGCAGGCATTATTGTCTGAGGCGGGTGTTTTAACGCAAAACTTCAATACGATGAGCGGCAGATTTGAAGAGATACGCACCCAGAATAATAATGACATGGAAGGGATGGTTAATGATATTAACTCTTTAGCCAAGTCAATTGCCGATCTTAATGTACAAATCTCAGCAAATCTAGGTAAATCGCAAGGTATTAAACAGCCTAATGACTTGCTGGATCAGCAGGATGCTTTGCTTTCAAAGTTGTCGGCAATTGTCAATGTCTCTGTTGTTCCTCAGAAAGACGGCACGTCCAGTGTCTTTATAGGCAATGGACAAGCGCTGGTTCTTAATGGCGGCGCCACAACATTTACCACGCTTCCTGCTCAATTCGCCCCAGGGATAACTGATCCAAACAAACTGGACATCGGGATTAAGACTGCTGTCGGTATTCAGGATGTAACCAGTCAGATCACCGGAGGCTCGCTGGGCGGAGCATTAAAATTTCGGGATGAAATTCTGGATACGGCTCAGCAACAACTGGGGCGGGTCGCCGCAGGCCTGGCAATGGAAGTTAATGCAACGCATAAAAGCGGTTTTGATTTGAGCGGCATTGCGGGATTGGACTTATTTAAATTTTCCGGTGTTGCAGTTCCCGTTATTCCAAGTTCGCTTAATACCGGAAATGCAGTCGTTACGGCCAATTTTCAGAACGGCAATCCATTGGCGGCAGGAAGTCTTGATTTTAGCGATTATACCTTGAAGTTTGTGAATGCCGGCGGCGGGGTTGATTATACCTTGACCAGACTTAGGGATAATCAGGTGATTAACCTCACGGCCAAAACTGTGGCTGGTATTTCTACGTTATCGTTTGCAGCAACTCAGCCGGCAAATTTTAATCCAAGCGCTTTCGCGATGACCACCACCATATCACCCGGAACCTTTACACCGGCAGTCTCAAGTGGCCTGCCGGCGGTTCCTCAGGATGAAAAGATAGGCGCATTTACACCTGCCGTTTCCGCTGCTGCGGGGGAGGTATTCACCATGAATATCGACGGCATTCCCTTTACCTCCCAAACCAGTTCGGGGGCTGGCGATACCGTGAGCAAAGCCAGCCTGGATACCGCACTGAAGACTTTTTTTGCGGCCAATCCGGGCTATCAGCTAGTTTCAGGCTCTTTCGCCACCGACAACCTGACTCTGAGAAAGCTTGACGGCACGGCCGTCGCCGTCAATGTCACCAGTAACTACACTGGTACTGCCGGCGTTTTTGCCGCCAATACCGTAATGAGTGCAGGCACGGCCGCAGTTCCTCCGACCGGTGGCCCCTTTACTCTTCAAGTCGATGGCTTGCAGATCTATAGCGAGGCTCCGTCGATTGGCGGTACTGTCACTAAGGGCGAGCTTGATACCGCGTTGAATACCTTCCTGACCACTGGGCCGGGAGCAGGTCTGTATTCCAAGACGGGGTCGTTTGCAACTAACGACTTGGTACTCAGCAAGAACGGTACGGCCTCAACATTGACCATCAGCAGTAACTTTAGCGGTGCCGGCAGCATCCCCGGAGCGTTCTCCGGATCGCTCGTCGGCGTGACAGCTATTCCGGCGGGCATTGATATAACAGTCGATGCGAGCGGGGGGAAAACCATGTCAGTCGGGGATACATCGGCGATCAAACCGACCTACAGTGCGGGCGGGGCAATTGGAGTCAATATTGACGACCCGAGAAAAATAGCGGCAGCCACCAACATAGAAGTGGATCCTGTGACCAAATTGGCAACCGTTATCAAAGGGCCGATGCCCAGCGATAACAGTAATGCATTGTTACTGGCGGATCTAGGCAATAAATTGACCATGTTGGGGGGGAAAGGCTCTTTTAATGATGCTTATGGGCAAATTGTTTCCGGTGTCGGAACCTTGACACGGGCGGCGGAACTGGGTTCTTCGGCGCAGCAAACGTTATTAAATCAGGCAAAGGGAGATAGAGAGACTTTGGCAGGCGTGAATTTGGATGAAGAGGCGGCTAGCCTGATAAAGTTTCAACAGGCGTATCAGGCATCCGCACAATCGATTTCAGTAGCCAAATCATTATTTGATACTTTGTTAGGCGCAGTTAGATAGGAGCGATAGCTATGAGAATTTCAACAGCTTGGGCGCAACAGCTTAGTGTTGACGCAATGGCCGGTCAGCAAACCAAATTGGCTAAGACGCAGCAGCAATTAAGCTCCGGGCTTAAAGTGTCGGTGCCTTCAGAAGATCCTGCGGCGGCAGTAAGAATATTGGATTTGCAAGGGACGATTACAAAAACAACTCAGTATCAAAGTAATATTGCTACGGCGCGCGGGCGATTGAATATTGAGGATGCGTCGCTGACAACTTCAAATAACATATTGGATCGGGCAAAAGAGCTGACTCTCCGAGCTAAGAACGGTATTCTAAACAGCAATGACAAGCTGACTATCAAGACCGAAGTGGATCAACTGATTGAGCAATTGGCCGGAGTAGCAAACACCAAAAATGCCAATGGCGAATTTATTTTTTCAGGCAGTCTTGCGACGGTACCCCCTTTTGCACAGAACTCTACAACCGGCGGGTATGTTTATCAAGGCGGCCCGCAGCAGCGGGTTTTACAAATTGGACCCGCCAGACAGATGGCGGATGGCGATTTGGGGTTCAATGTATTTCAAAATGTAAATTCGAGCAGCCCGGCAGCTGATGAGAATGGCAAACGCAGTGTTTTTGATACTTTAAAGTCTCTGTCTGATGCGTTGGCGGCTCCTACTCCTCCCCTTAATGCCACGCCCGGCGTAATCACCGGTACCCGGTTTTTGCGATATGGCTTGGATTATACTAATCCTTTGCCTGCAACTAAATTTGACTTGTCCGCTTCTGTGCCGCCGAACGTTCCGGTCAAGGTGACAATAGACCTGACCGGTAAAAAGTTTGCCGGCGTGCAAGATCTTGCCACCGAGGTTAACAACCAACTTGCCGCCGCCGCTGCTCCCCTTCCTGTCGCTATTCACGCACAAACTAACGGCAATAAAATCGAGTTTGTTTCAGCAGCGACAGGGGCCAACTCCAGTATAACAATCAGTGATACTACTCCGGCTTCAGGTACATTTTTAACGGATGCCGGTTTTAGTAATGGGCAACACAAGGCAGGGGCCGACCTGCCTGCGCCATCTGCCCAAGCCTTTCAAAGTCAGCTTGACAACGTTATAACCGATCTCGGTTCGGCACAGGATAGTATTTTGCAGGCACAAACTAGTGTTGGGACGAGGTTGAACGCTTTGGATGGTCAAGAATCCCAAAATGGACAATTTGTATTGGATACTCAGACAACGCTGTCTCAAACCAGGGATCTTGATTATGCCACGGCAATCAGTACGTTTCAGCTGCAATCGACTGCGTTACAGGCAGCGCAACAGGCTTTTGGAAAGGTAAAAACACTATCCTTGTTTAATTATCTCTAAGCTGGGTTTTTTCGAGCGTTGATGCTTCAATCACCTTTCTTTTGCCGGAAATTGGGGCGGGCAAAAGAAAGGCGAATCCGGTTTAAAAATCTATCTTTTAAAACTCGGGATTATGGATAGACGACTTTGGGTGAAAAGTTGGCGGCCGGGTATTTAGGGTCGAACTCGGTTGCTTTTTCTGCGGGCTTTTGGTCTGGGCATTTGGGTGAAGAGCTGGCTGACTCTTTAACTGAATCTTTGTCGATATAGACGACTTTAGGTTGAAAATTTGCAG
>DATBQC010000091.1:0-4205 GCA_036561065.1 Methylobacter sp.
AACCGAAGTTGAGGGTGAACACCTGATTAAAATCATGCCTCCGCTCGATTGGGATTGCATACCCTGCCTGGAATCGTTCTGCCCAAAAGCAGAGCCCTGCATAACTCATATTTCGGTAGAAAGCGTCCAAAAGGCCATTTCCGATCTACTGGACGAACCGCTCCTTGCCTCTATGCAGGCCTTGTCATGAATAAGCCCGCTTCCATCAATCGAATCGAATCGCTCTATCGTACAGTATTACGTATCCGCCGTGTCGAAGAAGCTATCGCCGAGCGCTATGTGGAGCAGGAAATGCGCTGTCCAGTGCATCTGTCTATCGGACAGGAAGCGGTGGCCGCAGGGGTATGTGCCGCACTGACACGGCAGGATGGGGTGTTCAGCGGCCATCGGGCTCATGCACACTACCTCGCCAAGGGTGGTGACCTGACGGCTATGTTGGCAGAAATTTATGGCAAAGCCGAGGGCTGTTGCAAAGGCATCGGCGGATCGATGCACATGATAGATCTGGCTGCCGGATTTCTGGGCGCAGTGCCTATCGTCGGCGCTACTGTGCCTTTGGCGGTCGGCGCCGCCTGGGCCGCAAGGCTGCGTGGCGAAGACAAAGTGATTGTCGTGTTTTTCGGCGACGGCACTTTCGAAGAAGGGGCGGTGTACGAGTCCATCAATTTTGCCGTCCTGCATCGGCTTCCGGTGTTGTTCGTCTGCGAAAACAACCTCTACGCATGCTATACGCGATTACCCACGCGCCAACCGGACCGTTCTATCCATGCGGTGGCCGCCGCCTGCGGATGCAAGGCTGTAACTGCCGACGGTAATGATGCCCTGGCTGTATTCGATGCCGCCAGTAGCGCGGTTGCCGACTTGCGTGCCGGAAGTCATCCGGTCTTTCTTGAATGTTCGACCTATCGCTGGAGAGAACATTGTGGCCCGAATATTGACGACGATCTTGGCTATCGCCCGCAAGCGGAAGTGGCCTCATGGACAGCTGCCTGCCCGGTAGATCGGCTTGCAACTATGCTGAATGCAATACCTGGGCATCAAAATTTTATGGCTAACACCGATCGCGAAATTACCGAAGAAATCGATACTGCCTTCGCCAAGGCACTGGCTGGAGGCATTCCACAGCAAGCAGATTTGCCGGGGTACTTATATGCTTGATGCAAATACACGTCAAACCACCCAAGCCGAAGCGATTCGTGAAGCGCTAGAGCAAGCCATGGCCGAAGATGATCGCGTAATCCTTATCGGCGAAGGAGTTCCTGATCCCAAGGGAATTTTCGGCACTACGTCAGGACTGCAAGAGCGCTTCGGCATGGCCCGCGTGTTCGATATGCCAATTGCCGAAAATGGCATGACAGGCGTTTGCATCGGTGCGGCTATCTCCGGCTTGCGTCCGGTGATGGTGCATCAGCGCATCGATTTCGCCCTGCTATGCATGGATCAACTGATAAACAATGCCGCCAAATGGCGCTACATGTTCGGCGGTCAAGTCAGCGTACCCTTGGTAGTTCGGGTCATCGTTGGACGCGGTTGGGGACAGGGACCACAGCACGCGCAAAGTTTACAGGCTTTGTTCGCCCATATACCGGGACTCAAGGTGGTGATGCCGTCGAGCGGCTTCGATGCAAAGGGGATGCTGCTGGCCGCAATCCGCGATGACAACCCGGTCATTTTTATTGAGCACCGCTGGTTGCATGGCATTGTCGACGAGGTGCCGACTTTGCCTTACACCGTGCCTCTTGATAAAGCAGCGATTCGTCGCCCCGGAAAAGACGCCACGGTAGTGGCGTTTTCCT
The DNA here is from genome assembly GCA_036561065.1 of Methylobacter sp. Lineage (GTDB taxonomy): Bacteria > Pseudomonadota > Gammaproteobacteria > Methylococcales > Methylomonadaceae > Methylobacter_A. Next base: position 1,797 of record DATBQC010000091.1, read on the forward strand.
TCATGGTAATCGAAGCCCTACTGGCCGCCAAAGCTCTAGCCGACTTTGGAATCGATCTCGAAGTGATCGATGCACGGGCAGTACGCCCCCTAGACATGAATACCATTATTGAATCCGTCATGCGCACCGAAACCCTGATTGTCGTTGACACTTCATGGAAAACCGGCGGCATCGCCGGCGAAGTAGTCGCAGGCGTTGCCGAAGCCGCATTCAGCTCTTTACGCAGGCCGCCTCTCCGTGTGGCACTGCCGGATCTCCCTGCGCCGACCTCGCCCCACCTATCCAAAGATTACTATCCGGATGCCCTTCAGCTGGCCCGCGCCATAGTAGTTCACCTTGATGCCGCTGTGCCCGATACCGAGCTCATCAGCCGATTGCTCCGATCCACCCCCCACGACGTTCCCCAACGGGAATTCTGTGGCCCTTTTTGAGAACGATTCTATGTCTGACCGCTACGCCATTGACAGCCACAAACTCATCTACCACCCTCGGCGGGTAGCTCAATTCCTCGAAGCCGAAGATGATTGGGAAAAGATGAAAAAAATCTATCCGCTCTATGTGGAAATATCACCAGTAGGCGCCTGCAATCATCGCTGCACCTTTTGCGCTGTCGATTACATCGGTTACAAGCCAGCCCGCCTGTCGCTGGAAGCTATCGAACGCACTCTGGCGGAGATGGGCCGGCAAGGCGTAAAAAGTGTCATGTTTGCCGGGGAAGGCGAACCCATGCTGCATAAGGAAATTGACCGCATGGTAATGGCTGCTGCGGCGGTCGGAATCGATACGGCCATGACCACCAATGCTTCTATACTGTCCGACGCGTTTGTCGAGAACGCATTACCCTTGATGTCATGGATCAAGGCATCGGTGAATGCCGGCACCGCAGAAACCTACGCCCGTATCCACCAGACCAAGGAGCGTGACTTCGAACATGTTATTGCCAACCTCAAGCGTATGGTGGAGGCGCGCCATAACGGCGGTTATTCCTGTGTACTGGGTGCCCAGATATTGCTGCTGCCTGAAAATGCCGCCGAAATTGAAGCGTTGGCCAGACTTTGCCGCGATGAGATCGGTTTGGATTATTTGGTGGTCAAACCTTATTCGCAACACGCTTTCAGCGTGACCCAGCGTTATCAGAATATCAACTATCAAGACTATGCGGAACTGAAATCACGACTGGCGGCGCTAAATACCGAGGCTTTCACCGTGGTGTACCGCGAAAATACTATGAAGAAACATGACGAAGGTAATGTGCATCGTTACAGCCGCTGCCACGCCACGCCAGCTTTCTGGGCCTATATCATGTCAACCGGGGCAGTGTATGGATGCAGCGCCTATCTGCTTGATTCTCGTTTCGACTACGGTAATATTAATGAATCATCCTTCCGCGATATTTGGGAAGGCGAGTCTCGCCGCAAAAATTTTCGCTACATACGCGAGGAACTTGATATTGGTGAATGCCGCCTTAACTGTCGCATGGACGAGGTTAACCGTTACCTCGACAAACTAGTTAAACAAGACGTACAGCACCTTAATTTCATATAAGAATTATCAGCTTAAATGGCAAAAAAAACCGTCCTTAAGGACGGTTTTTTTTGCGTTACGCATTTATAGATTTTAAACATGAACATCAATATGCCCGGAACTCGCTGCCGGAGCAGCTGAAGCCACCAATTCTAAAGCTGCCGTCCCATTTGCCTTATCAACATCCTGATTTTTCTTAAGAATAGCAAACTCTACATCTTGTGATGCTGTCGCATTTTTCATAACGGTTGCAAGCAACCCACCACCCGCACTACCTACCGAATCAATCATAAAAACCTCCAAGGCTAATACTTATAGGCATCAGGCATCCCATCCCAGCCCATTTTTATTTGTATCATCAAGTTGGAAACTTCATCCAAAATACTTTCATCATTCTGACTATTTGCCTCAAGCAATCGACGAACCATATAATCGTAAAGATTATTCAAGTTTTCTGCAATCTCGCCGCCCGCCTCTTTATTTAAAGACCCTTGCAGCCCACCGACGATATCGATAGCCCTGCCGATATTTTGGCCTTTCATCGCGACTTCATTACGCGCAATGCTTTCTTTTGCAACGGCAATTCGCTCCAAAACACCTTCCATCAACATTTGCACAAGACGATGAGGGGACGCACCCATTACAGAACTACTAACACTCACTTGCTGATATTGTTTTATGGCTGATACAGCGTTCATTTGTCTATCCTCATTAATCATTATATTGCGATCCACTACCTGGAACACTCACTTACTGTAGCGACAGTTTTAACAAAAACTTTACCTTTTTTACAAAAAACAGTTAATCATTTTAAAACCATAACATACCCATACAGAACATAAGGAGCCTACATTAGGTGCAAAAAGACAACAAAACTAATCCGAA
>DATBQC010000092.1:0-17527 GCA_036561065.1 Methylobacter sp.
AGCGGATTTCGATCTCACCACTGCCGTTCTGTAATACCGCAGGAAAGAATTCATCCATAATAAATGCCTGATCTTCAGGAAAAAAGAATTCTTTGACGGGTGTTTTAATACCCTGTTCGAGGCTATCCAAGCCCACGAGGCGCAGTCCGGCATCGTTGATAAAAAAGGGCACGCCTTCCGTATCGCACATGCCGATAAACTCGGTGCTGCTTTTAGCGAGTGCGATATATAAATCCCGCTCTGCACGCGTTCGGTTGCGCCTGGCGATTTCCTGTTTAAGCTGTTCCTCTCGTTCGATGACCGTATTTAATGCCCGTTTTTCCTGATTGTGTAAGCGAGCAATGAGCAAACTGAATATTGCGCCGATACTAACCAACATCACGATGCGCAGCATTTCGCTGGAGCTGGTGATATAAAACGAATTGTATGGCTCGATTAAAAAATAAACGCTTGTTACCGCGCTCAACATCGTCGTGAAAAGCCCGGTTCTTCCTCCCCCGTACCAGGCGGCGAAAGCGATTACGACCAAAAAGAGCAAGAGAGGGGGGGAACCTCCGAAAAAAGACTGGAGATCTTTCAGAGCAAACAAGAGAGCCGCAGTCCCCAGTGTTGAGGTGACATAGGCATTACCGAAAATATATTTAATGGGAACCTCTAAAAAATAGCCTTTTTTTGTCATATCGGTAATGTAGGTTATAACCGACATTTTTTCAAAGCTAAATTAATAGAGGTTCTCTTAATTAAAGATTCGGTAAATATTGGGGCAGGTGTTGGCGGATATCGGCGGCACTCAACATGGTGAGCTCTTTGTCGAGCTCGAAACGAACCAGTTTTTTTACCTGTTCCGGTAGATGGTTACGCAGTAAACCGAGAAAAGTGGGACTTGCAACAATCAGCAGTTGATCAAACCGGTTTATGTTGTGCGCTTCTTCCAGATGTTGGGCAATGTGGAGCGCAAAAACGTCGGCTTCATGTTTTTTCGGATCGGTAGGTTGCTCAAAAGTGTGTCCGCCTGCACCGGCGCTTTTGATTTTTCCCGGCAGGCCGGACGTTATATCCCGGTCATGTAAACGGCCTTCGGTATGAGAAAAGCCCTCGATTTCCTCTAAAGGGGAAGAAGGCGTGTCAGCAGTAAAAATGCGTGCACGAGTACTATCAGCGACAAGTATCCAGGTTAATTTCATGATTGTTCCCTCTGTGGCGATTTTGTTTAAATAACACGCTCTGCAACACCTATTAATCCTAATAAAGCATAGGTGTTTGTATTGCTTGCTGTCGGATTAAAAATATCTACACAAATAGCCTAACGAATCGATTTACAAACAATATTTTTTTGAAATTCGAATGAAATCAGTTGATTGTAAAAAAGTGTAGATACTTCTAATGTAGGATAGAGAAATCAAGGTATTCAATCAATAAGTAATAATACCTAGCACTAGGCTCGGTTAATTGTTTTGTGTTTGTCGCTATGTTGGTCACCTGAAATCTTGCGGACGGGGTAAAATAGCCTGTCCAGTATAATAGTAAATCTGAATCAACTTTCTAATCCCCATGCAGCCAGCTTTTGTCCATTTAAGACTCCATACCGAATTCTCCCTGGTTGACGGCATCGTCAAAATCAAGCCTTTGGTCAAGCGTCTGGCTGAGTTGAATATGCCTGCGGTTGCGGTTACCGAGCACGCTAACCTGTTTTCATTGGTCAAATTTTATAAAGCCGCAATGGGGCAGGGCATCAAGCCGATAGCCGGTTCCGATGTGCTGGTTTTTAATCCCGAAGACCCCGCCACGCCATATCGTTTGACTTTGCTGGTCAACAATCACGCCGGTTACATCACGCTGACCGAGTTGATTTCAAAAGCGTATCAGGAAGGCCAGCATCAGGGTGTGCCGATGCTCCGGCAGGAATGGATAGAAGCCAACCATAACGGTCTGATTGCGTTGTCCGGCGCGATGGGCGGGGAGATAGGCAAGGCGCTGTTAGCCGAAAACGTCGATGCGGCCAAACGGCTGGCGGAGTTCTGGGGCGGCTTGTTCGAGCAAAGTTTTTACCTGGAATTGCAGCGGGTCGGTAAACCCGATGAGGAACGCTATATCGCCGCCGCCGTCGAGTTGGCGGTGGCAACCGGTTTGCCGGTGGTGGCAACCAATGATGTACGCTTTGTTTATCAGCAGGACTTCGCTGCTCATGAAGTGCGAGTCTGCATCAATCAGGGGCGAGTACTGGATGATACCCGCCGGCCCAAGGATTACACCGATCAGCAATATTTGCGCAGCGTCGAGGAGATGCAGGCGCTGTTTGCCGATATACCGGAGGCCTTGGAAAACACCGTAGAGATTGCCAAACGCTGCAACTTGACACTGACGCTGGGCAAAAACTTTCTGCCGGATTTTCCGGTACCGGAAGGGATGAATCTGGGCGAGTTTATGGCCGAGGAGGCCATGAAAGGTCTGGAGGAGCGGTTACAGCATTATCCGGCAGTGGGACAGGGTACCGATGAGGAAAACCGGCGCGTTTATTACGAGCGCCTGGATTTCGAGCTGAAAATGATCACCCAGATGGGTTTTCCCGGTTATTTCATGATTGTTGCCGACTTTATCCAGTGGGCGAAAAACAATCTGATCCCGGTCGGGCCGGGGCGGGGGTCCGGTGCGGGCTCGTTGGTGGCTTACGCGCTTAAAATTACCGACCTCGACCCCATCGAATTCGACCTGCTGTTCGAGCGGTTTTTGAATCCCGAGCGGGTTTCGATGCCCGACTTTGACGTGGATTTCTGCATGGATCGCCGGGATGAGGTGATCGATTATGTCGCCCGGAATTACGGCCGCGACCATGTGGCGCAGATCATCACCTACGGTTCGATGGCGGCCAAGGCTGTTATCCGCGATGTCGGCCGGGTGCTGGGTTTCGGCTACGGTTTCGTTGATCGATTGTCCAAACTGGTGCCGTTTGAAATCGGCATGACGCTGACCAAAGCGCTAAGCGACAGCCCCGAACTGAAACAGCTTTACGATACCGAAGAGGAAGTCAAGGCGCTGATCGATATGGCGCTGTCGCTGGAAGGTACGTCCAGGAACGCGGGAAAACACGCTGGCGGCGTGGTGATTTCGCCGACCAAGCTGACCGATTTTACGCCGCTGTATTGCGACCAGGACGGCAATAACCTGGTCACCCAGTTCGATAAGGACGACGTGGAAGCGGTCGGTCTGGTCAAGTTCGACTTTTTGGGGCTGCGTACGCTGACCATTATCGATTGGGCGTTGCAGGACATAAACGCCAAGCACAAGCAGCAGGGCAAGCCGCTGGTCGATATAACGACCATCCCCCGGGATGATCCGGATTCTTACAAGCTGTTAACCAACGCCCAGACCACCGCCGTGTTCCAGCTGGAATCGCGGGGTATGAAGGAGCTGATTAAAAAACTAAAACCCGACTGCTTCGACGACATTATCGCGCTGGTGGCGCTGTTCCGTCCGGGGCCGCTGGAATCAGGCATGGTCGACGATTACATCAACGTCAAACATGGTGCCAAAGCGGAATATGCACATCCGTTGCTGGTGCCAATTTTAAAGCCCACCAATGGCGTTATTTTGTACCAGGAACAGGTGATGCAAATCGCCCGTGAAATGGCGCTATACACGCTGGGCGGGGCGGACATGCTGCGCCGGGCGATGGGTAAGAAAAAGCCCGAGGAAATGGCGAAAGAGCGGGATAAATTTACCGCCGGTGCAATAGAAAATCAGGTCGATGAAAAAATCGCCACTTATGTGTTCGACTTGATGGAGAAGTTCGCCGGTTACGGTTTCAATAAATCGCATTCGGCCGCTTACGCGTTGGTCGCCTACCAAACTGCTTGGCTAAAAGCCCATTACCAGCCCGAGTTCATGGCGGCGGTGCTGTCTGCCGATATGGACAACACCGACAAGGTGGTGATCCTGATCGAAGAATGCAAGCAGATGAAGCTGGAAGTCCGCCCGCCCACCATCAACGTTTCAAAATACAAATTCACCGTGAATGACGCAGGGCAAATCGTTTACGGCCTGGGCGCGCTGAAGGGTGTGGGCGAAGCGGCGATTGAAGAAATGCTGGTCGAGCGGGAGGAAAACGGGCCTTTTTCCGGACTGTACGATTTATGCAAGCGGGTCGATTTGCGCAAATTCAACCGGCGGGTGCTGGAGGCGTTGATACGCGCCGGGGCTTTCGATGAATTCGATGACAACCGGGCAGGGCATTTAGCGGAGCTTCCGACAATTTTAAAAGTCGCCGAGCAACACGGAAAAAATGCGCAAACCGGTCAGAACGATTTATTCGGTTTGGCCGTTAATGCCGAAAATATCGATGACGCACATGCTTATTCTACCGTGGTTGAGCCGTGGTCGGAAAATGAACGGCTGGCTGCGGAGAAACTGGTTCTGGGATTGTTTTTGACCGGGCATCCGATCAACCAATACGAGGCTGAATTAAGGCAGTTTACCCACGGAACCATAGAGTCGCTGCTGGCTAATGTGGAGCGCTCCAAAAGCCGGAAGATGGAAGCCAAAGTAGCCGGTTTGGTCGTCGAAGTGCGCACCCGGCAGACCAAGAATGGCAAAATCATGGGCTTTGCGACCATTGACGATAGAACCGGCAGGCTGGAAATTGCGGCCTTTGGCGATGTCTACGAAAAATACCGGAGCGTTTTTACCCGCGACAGCCTGTTGATCGCCGAAGGGGCATTGGGTATTGACGACTATTTGGGGACGCTGCGTTTAACGGTGGAAAAGCTGTACAGCATGGAGCAGGCCAGGGAGGTTTATGCCAGAAGTATTCAATTGGTGTGGAATACCTCAGATCATGAAAGTGTAGGTCATGGGTTTGTCACCAAGTTGATTGCCGTTCTGGAGCCTTTTAAGGGCGGCGACTGTCCTGTGGATGTCAGTTATCTCTCAACGGTTGCAAAAGCAAACCTACGGTTGGGCGATGACTGGCGCGTCCATCCTACCGATGAACTGGTGGCGCGTTTGAGATCGATGTTAGGGAACGAGGCTGTAGAGGTTAGGTATAGGTAACTAGCGAGTAGTTGCCTTTTTGTTGAATTTTTGCTTTTGAATTAATTCCTGTATGAGCGGACTTTTAGGTTATATAACGCTGTCGAAAAGACAAGAGCATCACGACTGGATGCGCAGTAACATCGGCGCTCTTGCCCATCGCGGCCCCGATGCCGAGGGGATTTGGCACACGCTAGGTCTCGGTGTTGGCTTGGCTCACCGGAGTCTTGAGGTCACAGACATTTCGGAGCAGGGCAAGCAACCGATGTCGAGTCCCGATGGCGATGCCGTGCTGGTATTCAACGGTAGTATCTACAATTACATCGAATTACGCGAAGAACTGCAAAAGCTTGGCGTTACTTTCCGCAGCACGTCGGATACCGAGGTGCTGCTCCAGGCCTATCTCGTTTGGGGCGAGCAATTCGTCCAGCGGCTGTTCGGGTTTTTCGCTTTTGTCATCTGGAATGAGCGGGAGCGACGCCTGCTCATCGGCCGTGACCGTCTCGGCGAGAAACCGCTTTACTACAGCTGCGATTCCCAAAGCATGATGTTCGCCTCCGAGCCGCAGGTGCTGCCGAAAGCCGGAATCGAACCAACCGCGTTCGCCGACTTTCTGGTTTACGGCTTTGTACCCTCACCGAAGACCTTGTGGAGCAATATCCAAAAACTCGAACCCGCCCACCTGCTGTCCGTGGAAATGGGCAGCGACCGCCTGACGACTCGGTGCTACAGATATTGGCAGCCACGCATCGGTCATACGGATCTTCGCACGGACGAGCAAATGCTTGAAGGCCTCGACCATTACTGTCGCGAAGCCGCAGAAAGAACCACGCGTAGCGATGTTTCCGTGGGCTGCCTGCTCAGCGGCGGCGTGGAGGCGAGCGGCATGGTCGGCTTGATCGCCAAGGCCAGCCCCCGCCCGGTTCACACTTACGCAGCCGACTTTGGATCGTCCGGCAAGAATGAACTGTTCGGGGCAAGGAAGATTGCCGAGCACTATCAGACCATCCATCGAGAGATCGAATGCAGGCTGGACGACCCCGAGACGTTTTTTCCGCGCATGAGCCGAATCTACGGCGAACCTTTCGATGATATATCCCAGGTCGCCTGCGCCGGTATATTCAAGGCGGCTGCACATTATTCCAAAGTTGTCCTGATCGGCGACGGGGCGGATGAGCTTTTTTGCGGACATACGAAGTACAGCCGAACCAAGCGGATGCTTTTGCTGCGTAGCGCATTTCCCCAATGGTTATGGCAGAGAGTCCTGGGCAATCTACACAGCCGTCTGAAGCCGGGCGGTGCAGTAGAGCGCCAATTATATTTGGCCATAGCCTCAAACCGGGAGCTTCTGTGCGAGCTGTCAGCCATGGCCGTATGCCCCCGAGAGATTCGCGACCTGCTGACGCCCGATCTAGCCGACTACGACCCGCGCATCCACATCGACAACAGGCTTCGGGATGTCGAGGGCCTTGCTCCTCTCGACCAGCTTCGCTATCTTGATATGGTGTTCAAACTGCCGGAGCAGACACTGTTCAGAGTCGATCGCGCCTCCATGGCGGCATCGGTCGAAGCCAGGTTTTTTTATCTGTACCATCCGCTGGTTGAATTTGCGCTGTCGTTGCCTACAGACAGGTTGATCCAACAGGGCGACAAGTCCCTGTTCAAGCGCTATCTTGAGCGCTACGTGCCGGAAGGAAATCTGGAACGCACTAAGCCCGGTTTCGGCTTGGAGCGGGTCAAGCCTAAAACCTGGTTTGATCCGACTATGCAAAACTATTTGCGGGAGAGGGCTGGAATCAGCTACGAGATGGTGCTGGCGCGCGGCAATTCAGAACGCGCCAAGCGATTGTGCTTTGGAGCCCGCTCGCTGTATGAGTGGCTGGACAGCCAAAAATCCGGGGTGCGCAGGGGGCTTGATTCGTCGTCAGAATCATAAGGTTGGAGCAGCGCACACTAACAGTAGGCGCTTTAGGCGACGGATGGAGCCGTTGCCTGGAACCCAACCACCGTATTATGACACTTGCTTCAACTTGCCCATGCCGTTGGGTTGTTTGACCACTTGCAGCTGGGCTTTAAAGCGTTTTTGGACGCCTTCGACATGGGAAATAACGCCGACGGTTTTACCGTGGGTGTGCAGGCCTTCCAGGGTGCTGATGACCGTGTACAGCGTTTCCGCGTCCAGGTTGCCGAAGCCTTCATCGAGAAATAACGAATCAACGGACTTGCCGTTATTGGCCAATTCCGAAAGTCCCAGCGCCAGCGCCAGGCTCACCACAAAACTCTCGCCGCCGGATAAGGTCTTGGGTAGCCTGTGCACATTGCCCTGGTACGTGTCTTCCACTTCCAGCGCCAAGCCCTGCTCACTGGGCGTTTGCCTTAGGTAATAGCGGCCGCTGACTTTTTCCAGCACGGCATTGGTCTGGGACAATAGCTGGTCTGCGACCCGTTTTTGCACCCGACGACGGAAAGCCATGCCGCTTTCCTCGGCTATTTGCTCCGCCTCGGCCTTGTACTGTTTGGCGATTTCTTCCTGATCCTGCAATTGAGCCAGGACCGCATCGGCTTTTTGCTGGAATTGTTTTTGCTCGCTCAGCAGGCGGTCCAGGCGCTGCACTTCCAGGTCGGCTATCGCCAGTTTTTCGGTCACGCTTCTGAGTTGGATATTCAGTTGTTCAGAGCTGAGTTCGGTTGCAACCAGCGCATTTTCAGTTTCCAGTTCGAGGCGAACTTGTTCCAGTTCTATGGTTTTTGCGTCGATCTCCTGCTCCAGTTCTGCCAGACGCCGTTCCAGTTCCGGTTGATGTTGCAGCAGTTCCAGCATTTCAGACAGCTCGTGCAGGTCGGTAAACTGTGTTCCTAGTATTTTGGCTTGCAATGCCTGTTTCAGCGCATTCAGCTCGGCTTCTTGTGCGGCAATCTGCTGTTCCTTATCGGCAACCAGTTTTTGTTTTTCTATCAAGGCCAAATGCAGGCCGATGATTTCTTCGCGTTGTAATTGGCTGCGGTAATGTTCGAGTTTTTCATGGCAGGCCGTTATTTCGGCGTGGCAATGGTCGGCTTTTGCCGCCAAGGATTCCAGTTCCTCGGTCAGACTTTTTTGACGGAAAACATAGCCTTGATAATCTTGCCGACGTGCGTTCAGTCGGTCGAACAACGCATCTTCCTTACCCTTGGAAGGCATTTTTTCGCCCAGCAAGGCCAGTTGTGCGAGCACCTTTTCGGCCAGTTGTTGTTCTTCCTGCTGACAGGTAGCCAATGCGGCGTCGTAATCGATTTCTTCCTTGGGGCGCGCCTGCCACTCGGCCTCCAACTGCTGCGTGTTTTGCTGCAAGCGCGCAATCGTGGCCTCGCCCTTGGCGATCAAGGCTTTTAGTTGGTCGATGCCGGCCTGTTTGTTTCGATAACTGGCGACCACGCTGGTAACGGTATTAAACTCGCTGACTTCGGTGTTTAACAGGTTTTTCATCAAGCGTAGCTTGTTGATGTTCAGGTCTTCGCTCGCCGTGTTCAGCCGATTGCACAAGGTCAGCCATTGGGTTCTGATCCTGATCAGTTCGGTCTGGTTGGCTTGGTTTTTTTCGGCCTGCTTTTTTACCGCTTTAATCTGTTGCGACAGCTTGCCGGAAGCTGTCATTAAGAGCTTTATTTTCGCCTTTTGATCGGTCAAAGCCTGTTGGGAGTTGGCCTCTTTCGGCGGCTGTTTGGCATAGGGGTGATCTAAAGCGCCGCATAAAAAGCAAGGCTCGCCATCGACAAGATGTTGCCGGTCTGCGGTCATTTTCTTTAGCAACGATTCACGAAAAACAGCGGTTTCCAGTGCGAGCTTAATGTTTTCTTCCCTGCTTATTTCCTGTTGTAACGCGTCAAGCTCGGGTTCCAGTTCATTAAGATCGTGGTTCGGCTGCTCTTTATGGCCGAAGATGCCGAAAAAAGCAAAATCTCCTTGGGTCAGTTTTTGGTTCGCCGTGGCCAGATTATAAAGCTCCCGAAAATCCTTAACCCGTTCTTGCAGCTCTTGCCGGAAATCTTCAAGTTCAGCCAGATTTTTGCCTTGCGCCAGCTCATTCAGCGCCTTTTCCGCCAGCGGCAACTTGCGTTTTAATTCGGTAATCCGCTTGTTTTCTTGGGCGATGGCGGACTGGTTGGTTTTCAGTGCTGACGTGGTGTCTTTCGACCATCTGGCGAATGCTTTTTGCTTTTCTTTCAACTCGGCCAGTTCGGCCCGAATGGTTTTTAACTTGCCGGTTTCGGGAAAGCTCGCCAGCAATGATTCGTCCGCAGTATGATCTTCCAGCCATTTCGACGCATTGGCAAGAGCGGACGTTTTATCATTAATCTGACTATCCAAAGCTTGCGACAAGTCGGATTCCGACTGGCGCTGGGCAGTCAGCAGGCCTATCTGGCTTCTGATTTCGGACAGGGTTTGCCCCTGTTCGGACACCGATTTATGGGGCAGGACGGCTGGAGCCGTTGCGTCTGCGCCGATGTGCTCTTGTATTTGTTTCAGTTCGCTACGAAAGTCCGCCAGCGTTGATTTGTCCTGATGCAGGGCGTGAGTTTTTTCCTTGATCGCTTGTACATCGTCTTTATGCAACAGCGCATCCTGAGCCTTAGTCAGTTTATCCAACTTTTGCCGTTCGTCGGCTGCCAGCGTTTGGGTTTGTTGTAACGCGTTTTCCCGGTCGGCAATCCGGCTTTGCAGGGTTAATACATTGTCCAGCGAGGCTTGCTGCTGCTTTAGGCTCTTTTGATCTTCCTGCAACTCGGCGGTTTGGTCGATAAAATCGGCCAAATCATGTTCAGAGGCTTCCAGCTGTTCCGGGGCCATGGCCGGTATAACCGCCAGATCCTGTTTTAAATAATCCAGGCGTTGCTGCGCATCGGCCGATTTTTGCAGGACTTCATTTTTATAGTCGGCATAAATGTCGGTGCTGATGATCTTTTCCAGAATATCCATGCGCTCATTGTCCAGAGCGTTCAGGAATGCGGCAAAGTCGCCCTGCGCCAGCATGATCGAGCGGGTGAAGTTGCGGAAATTCATCCCGGTAATTTCGGTAATCCGTGCGCAGACCTGCTGGGCTGTGGTTGCCAGCACCTCGTCGTCGTTCAGGCGGGTCAATTTCATTTCAGGCGGCGTTAACTCGCCCTCGGGGTTCGCATCTGCCCGCTGTGCATGCCAGCTGGAGCGGTATTTTATGTTGTCCAAGACAAACTCAATTTCCGAAAAACACTCAGCCGTGTGTTGGGTCATTACATGCTTGGCAGGACGGTCAAAGCGGAAAGTCTCGCCATATAAGCCCAGCGTAATGGCATCTAAAATGCTGGATTTTCCCGAACCGTTAGGGCCGGTAATGGCAAAAACCCCTGTATCCGAAAAAGGCGGCCGCTCAAAATCGATTCGGCTCTCGCCTTCCAGTGAGTTGATGTTTTTGAAGTGGATGTTGAGTATCTTCATAAGATATTGTTTTGTATATTTATACTCAATAGCGTCAAGTTGAGTGGTATACGCTTTGGTATGCATTATTAATGTGCTTACATGGTACACGATGGGGCTGGTCGAGAAAACAGCGCACATAAAAAAGGCCGGTTACCCCGGCCTTGATGGGTGCATCATCACTGCCGTAGCGCATCTGCTCGGCCTAGGCCGTCGGCAATAAAAGCAAGCACCAAGCTATTCAGGCTTACGCCCTCTTGCTTGGCCCGAGCGGCCAATTGTGCGTGGATAGATTTAGGCACTCGCTGTACAAATTTGCCCGATGGTTCTGCCGTATCGGCGGTTACCGTTCTAAATTTAGGCGCTGGGATAGGGTCGCCCATATCCGCCGCAGCGGACACCCAGCACAAAAACGCATCGCGCCCGGCCTCAATAGCTTCTGCTTCGGTTGCGCCATCGGCCATGCAGCCGGGCAGGTCGGGCAGTGTAATTAAAAAACCACCGCCTTCATCAATCGGCAGCGGTTCAATAATGTGAGCATAAGCCTCAAAAGGATAAGGCGGTTTAATCGGTTTTATGGCAATTTCACTCATGCTTGCAACTCCTTAACTTTATCAATCAGCGCCACAAACTGTCGAATATACGCCGGTTTAATCGGTTTATGCGCTGGAACGCAAACTTTTTCCGCAATGCCGGATACGCCAAAAACATGGTGGCTGCCGCCCATGTTGCGCCAATCAACCGCAAAATGAAGGGCAACCGTTTTCACTTCCTCAATCCGCCAATCGCGGGGATTGCCTCGCATTTGTTCTAATAGTTTGTCGGCTTTACTCATGCTTTATAGTATCGCATTTAGTATCATAGTTCTATTGTTTTACCAGTCTTCTTTTTGCAACCCTTTGATGATGACTTTAATATCACACAATATTCCACCAATCTGTTCGGCTGTGAAAAGATTGAGGTTGAATAAGCCATAATCGGCAATGCTTAGCTTGCTTTTACCCTGCTATCCAGTAATGATTTTTCAAACTCTTCTAAGATTTTGTTTTTCTTGTCTTTTAGTTCTTCAAGCTTATCAGCCATCGGATGTTTATAGGGTGGTTGGTTTTTTAATGCCTCTCGAAGATAATGCTCTCCTGATGGACGGTTTGCATTGCGTAGCTTTTCATTATCTGAAATTTTGGTCGATAGGGTTTCGATTCGTTCGTTGTATTCTTTGAGTAAGTCAAAGAACGCAGCTAGTCTTGCGGTTTTTTCTTGTGCGTCTGCTGATCGAGAAAATTGTTTGCGGCTTTCAAGTAAATCCTCTTTTTGGATTTTTATTTCTTCGCGCTGTTGTAACAAGTTAATGATTAAACCGGAAAAGGTTAGCCCGGTAAATAAGGTGTTCACTACGCCGAAACTATCCCCAAATGCTCCAAGATTTGTTTTCCAATCTGTTGCAGTGGAGGTGACAAATAGTATGTAGCCTAATAGAGCGGCAATCGGAATCAATATGATCGTGGTATAAAGTATTAGTCTTTTGATGTTCATAAATTTTTCCTAGTTATATTCATGGTACTGCCGGTTTTGCACGGATGTAACCGCCAGTCGGGCAACATATAAAGTTGGAGATTTTTGCAGGCTCCCTCCACTATCATTATTCCGGCTGAAATAAAACATCTGCTAAAATGGGACAAGGAGGAAACTTAATGCTGAAAAAACTTTTACGCTGGCTGCTGACCTTGATTTATAAGGTTGAAATCAGGGGGCTGGACAACTATAAGAACGCCGGGAAACGCGTCCTGATCATATCCAATCACACTTCTTTTCTGGATCCGTTGTTGCTGGGGGTGTTTTTACCCGATGAGATCACTTTTGCGATCAATACACAGATTTCCCAGCGCTGGTGGTTAAAGCCTTTTTTGGGGCTGTCCCAAGTATTTCCGATGGATCCGACCCATCCTATATCGCTGAAGGATTTGATTCATCATTTGCAGCAAGACACCCGCACTGTGATTTTTCCGGAAGGACGCATTACCGTGACCGGCTCGTTGATGAAGATTTACGACGGCACCGGCATGGTTGCCGACAAATCCGAGGCGGCCATCTTGCCGGTACGCATTCACGGCGCTGAGTACACGCATTTTTCCAGGCTGCGCAATATCGTCCGTTTGCGCTTGTTTCCCAAAATTACGATTCAGATTTTGCCTCATACTTACGTTAATCCGCCTCCTGAATTGCACGGCAAAAACCGCCGTAAATACAGCGGACATATTTTGTCGGACATTATGACCGAAATGATGTTTGCGACCAGCCATTACCGGCAGACCATTTTCGCCAGCCTGCTTGAGGCGCGCAAGATTCACGGCGGCAAACACACGGTTGCCAGAGACCTGGAGCGCATCCCGTTATCCTACGACAACTTGATTACTCGCACCATTGCGATCGGCAACGCCTTAAAAGGGATTACGGGCGCAGAGGAACATGTAGGGGTTTTTCTGCCCAATTCGACCAAAACCCTGGCGGTTATTCTGGGCTTGCAACTTTACGGCCGGATACCGGCCATGTTGAATTTTACAACCGGTTCAGCGGGTATGATTTCCGCCTGCAACACCGCGCAAGTCAAAATCGTTCTGACCTCCCGGCGCTTTATAGAGTTGGGCAAGTTAACCGAGGAAGCCGAGCACTTGGGCGAAGAGGTTAAGCTGGTTTATCTGGAAGACGTAGCCGAACGCCTGTCTGCATGGGACAAATTTCAGGCGTTGGTGCAGTGCAAAACTGCTAATATCTGGTACAAACACACCCAATACAGCCCAGACAGTCCGGCGGTGGTTTTGTTTACCTCGGGTTCCGAAGGTACGCCCAAAGGCGTGGTGCTGTCCCATTCCAACATCCTGTCCAACCTGAAGCAACTGGAAGCCAGGATCAATTTTAATGCGCGGGATGTGGTGCTGAACTTCCTGCCGATGTTCCATTCGTTCGGCTTCACCGTCGGCACGATGTTGCCGATCTTGAATGGCCTGAATACTTTCTTTTATCCGACGCCTTTGCATTACGCGGTCATTCCTGAAATTGCCTACGAAACCAGCGCTACGATCATGTTCGGCACCAACACCTTTTTAGCCGGATATGCTAAAAAAGCCCACGCTTATGATTTTTTCAATATGCGTTATGTGATTGCCGGTGCGGAAAAATTGCAGGAAAGCACCCGCCAGGTTTGGGCGGATAAGTTCGGCATACGCATACTGGAAGGCTACGGCGCGACCGAGACCACACCTATCACCTCGGTCAATACGCCGATGGACTATAAAGCCGGTACCGTCGGCCGCTTTATGCCGTCGATGGACTACAAGCTGGAGCCGGTCGAAGGCATCGAGGATGCAGGCAGGCTTCATCTCAAAGGGCCCAATATCATGGTCGGTTATTTGCTGGCCGACAACCCCGGCAAACTGGTTCCGCCCAAATCGATTTACGGCGATGGCTGGTATGACACCGGCGATATTGTGCATGTCGATAATGAAGGTTTCCTCAGCATACGCGGTCGCAGTAAGCGTTTTGCCAAAGTTAGCGGCGAAATGGTTTCGTTGACCGCAGTTGAGCAGATG
Source organism: Methylobacter sp. (assembly GCA_036561065.1). Taxonomy (GTDB): domain Bacteria; phylum Pseudomonadota; class Gammaproteobacteria; order Methylococcales; family Methylomonadaceae; genus Methylobacter_A. The sequence goes on from DATBQC010000092.1 coordinate 14,047, forward strand.
GCAACCAATGCCTGGCCGGATGCGCATCACGCCGCGATCAGCCTGCCCGATCCCAAAAAAGGCGAGCAGGTTATTTTGCTGACCACCCAGAAAAATGCGACCGTAAATGACTTGGCGGAAACGTCGAAAGGCGTGGCGCATATTCTTTTGCCGAAGAAGATTTTAGTTGTTAATGAAATTCCGGTGATGGCGACCGGTAAAACTAATTACATTGCGGTTACCGAGTTGGCGGCTAGTAAAATATAAGCGGAACAGAAACCATGTTCCGTAGGGGCGATCCGGAAGGTCGCCCTTGTTTTTAAAGGCCACGCATTACCAAGGCGACCTGCCGGATCGCCCCTACAACGTTCTACGATCATTCTTATATGAACAAACAAATCTACCCCTTACTGATCGCCCAGTTCTTGTCCGCGTTTGCCGATAACGCTATCTTGTTCACGGTGATTGCGATGGTGATGCAGTCTACGCAGCTGGCCAGCTGGTACGTTCCGGCTTTGCAAAGCTCGTTTCTGGTCGCCTTCGTTGTGCTCGCTCCTTGGGTGGGCGGATTTGCCGATAATCATCCCAAATCCAGGGTGCTGATTATCGGCAATCTGATTAAGGCGGCGGGCGCAGGCTTATTGCTGTGCAACGTGGAGCCGCTGATTGCTTATTGCGTGGTCGGTGTGGGTGCGGCCATTTACAGTCCGGCAAAATACGGCATCCTGCCTGAGCTGGCGGGGCATGAATTCCTGGTTAAGGCGAACAGCTGGATTGAAGGTTCGACCATTCTGGCTATTTTGCTGGGGATGATGGTAGGCGCAAAGGTGGCGGATTACTCGATAATTTTGGCACTGACCGGAACCATCATTATCTTTATGGCCTCGGCTGTAATCAGCATGGCGCTGCCCGTCCGTATCCTTAAGCATCAGACCGTCCCCGGCTCCACGATCGTTGCTTTTGGACGAGAAATAGGCGCGTTTTTCAGTACGCCGCGCTCACGCTTCGCCATTCTGGGCGGATCCTTGTTCTGGGCTGCTGCGGCAACCTTAAGGGTGATTATTGTGGTTTGGGCGCCGCTGGTGTTGTTATCCAAAAACGCCAGCGAAATTGCGGAACTGACCTTGTTTCTTGCGGTCGGCATCATTGCCGGATCGGCCTTGGTGCCCCGGATGATTCCGCTGGAGCATCTGCGCCGCGCCAGGATCCCCGCATATTTAATGGCTTTATTTATTTTTGGTCTGAGCCTGACAGACAGTATCTGGCCGGCCCGGTTGACCCTGTTTTTTATCGGCATGATGGGTGGCATGTTTATCGTCCCCATCAATGCCGCATTGCAGGAGCTGGGTCAACAGAGCATCGGCAGCGGCAGCGCGGTCGCTTTACAGGGCTTTTTTCAGAATCTCACCATGTTGCTAGCAGTGGGCAGTTATACCTATGCAGCCTCGCAACATGCCGATCCTGTTTTGTCCATGCTGAGTCTGGGGATGCTGGTTTTTATGGCGACGTTTATGGTATCGCTGCATCTGCCGGACAATCAGACTAAAAACGGCGATTAGTCCACGAAAAGCACGAAATAAACCAATATACTTTTACGCTGCTCCTCAACGCTGGGGCTTGGGGACCCGCACAAATATTTTCGTGTTTTTTGTGCTTTTCGTGGATGAAATGGTTTTTCTATAACTAACCCGCGTCGCCCATTAGTGCAGCGGCTTTACCCCGACTTTCATTGACTTTGCACAGCAAGGCCAAGCCGACGATAAAAAACGCTAAAGTCGACAGCAATGACATCCGGTGATTCCCGTTGCTCCAGTAATTGATCAGTCCGTAACTCAATGGCCCTGCTATGGCCGATAAGCGATTGACCAATCCCCATAAACCTAAAAACTCGCCCGCCCGCTCGGTCGGCGAAAATTTACTGACCAAAGCGCGCCCGACAGCTTGGCTTGCGCCCATTGCCAGGCCAATGATATTTCCGGCTACCCACATAAGCGCAGGCTTGTCGGCAAACAAAGCCACCACTATGGCAACAATCCAGAGCAGCAGGGTAATTGCCAGCGTCGGGATAGACCCCATCCGGTCTTGTAAATGCCCGCAGATAAAAGCGCCAACAGCAGCGGTCACATTAACAACCATAATCAGCACAATCAATGATTGCGTATCAAAGCCCATTACTTCCTGCGCATAAATAGCGGCCAGAACCACCACTGTGCTTACGCCTGACTGGTACACGCCCAGCGTTATCAAAAACCAGAGCAGATCGCGAAAGCGGGCTGCTTCTTTAAATGTGCGGGACAATCTTGCATAACCAATTTGTAGATTTGACTGGCTTTGATTTAGCGCAATGGGTATTGCCCGCTCACGCAGCCAAAGAAAGGTCGGGGTGGCCGCCAAGGCAAAGATTGCGGCGGTGATCAGTAACGTTACGGGAACAAAATGGCTTTCCGGCAGCTCGTGTTGCCTAGCCCAAGTAATGTAGGCCAGACAAATTGCTAATGTAAAAAGGCCGCCAAAATAACCCAGGCTCCAACCATAACCGGACATTCTGCCCATATTCTCCTCGGGTACAATCTCCGGCAAAAATGCGGCAATCAGGTTTTCGCCGCTGGCAAACATAATGGCCGAAAGGGTAACCAGCGCCATTCCTAGTCCTATATCACCGGGGCCGACCAGTGCCAGCAATGCGGTCGATAATATGCAACCTACAGATGAGGTCAGCAGAAAAAGTTTTTTGCGGGCTCGATGATCGGCAATCGCACCTATCAACGGCCCGCTGATCATGACTATAAAATTAGCGATGCCGATAGCCAGCGACCACAGCAGGGTCGATAAACCGGGGGCGATGCCTTGTGCAGTACCGGCAACTACACCAACAAAATAGGTGCTGAATATAGTGGTTTGCACTACCGTGGTATAACCGGAGTTGGCAAAATCATATAAAGCCCACGCCAGCACTTCCTTACGGCTTGCGTTGCCAATTAATTGGTCATTTTCATCAGCAGGCGATTTTTTCTGATTGCTATTCATACATGGGAACCCCCAGCAGGCGCTATAGAATGGCGAGAGAGAAAGTTATTGTCCCAACCTTACATAAAATTGCTGGTCATTAAAACGATTATCTTTATCTATGGCCCTGATTTTAGGCTTAGCCTAATCTATTCAAAGGGATAATGGGCGGTATGTTTATCGTCTTATGCTAATGCCGCGCTACAGAAATTGGAGGAGTTAAGAATTGGCAGCAGTTCTCTAAGGTTTTTTTCAAAATCTTGTTATGCTATGGGCAGTTGACAGTTATACTTTTGCCCGAGTGCATAAGATAGATTTTGTGCCAGCAATGCACGTCAGGCTTGTTGGTGTTTTTGCCGCTTTTTCTGCTGCCGTTACATCTGACTGATAATAAAGAAAGATATAAAACGGTTAATTACTAAAAGTACGCTTTGGATTACAATAATAATATGTGGAGCTGATTCAATGAAGTTGTTTGAACTTGGAAAAATCACTA
>DATBQC010000093.1:0-1994 GCA_036561065.1 Methylobacter sp.
TCCGGTAAGCCCTGTCGCGGTTGAGAATGCCCCGTTTTTGTGGTTTAATGCCATCGTTTTACGTCTTAATGCGCCTCTTGTTTTATTTGTACTTGAAATAAAAGGATGGTTTCGCCGCAACTTGATTGGAGAGCAGGCTCACACTATGCAATTTAGTATTAAAAAAGGTTTGGATCTACCGATTACCGGAGAGCCCGAACAGATTATTGGGGATGGCAATAAGGTTAAGTCCGTTGCGATTCTTGGGGTGGATTATGTGGGCATGAAGCCTACCATGATGGTCGCGGAAGGTGATACGGTCAAGTTGGGCCAAGTACTTTTTGCTGACAAGAAAAATCCTGGTGTTGTGTTTACTTCACCCGGTGCGGGTGTGGTGCAGTCCATTAATCGCGGTGCAAAGCGAGTTTTGCAGTCTGTTGTTGTCGAGCTGAAAGGCAATGCTCAGGAGACGTTTGCAAAATACAAAGCTTCCGAGTTAAGCGATTTGTCGGCAGAACAGGTAAAGGAAAATCTGTTGGCGTCCGGGTTGTGGACGACGCTCCGCACACGCCCTTACGGCAAAATTCCTGCGGTAGACAGCAAGCCCAGCTCAATTTTTGTGACTGCCATCGACACTAGTCCGTTAGCGGCTAATCCTGCGGTCATCATCAAAGAGCGCGGCGATGATTTTATTAATGGTTTGGCGGTCATTGCCAAGCTGACGGAAGGCAAAACTTACGTCTGCAAGGCGACCGGTGCTGAAGTTGCAATCGGTAATGCTGCTGTAACTGTCGCCGAGTTTTCCGGCCCCCATCCTGCGGGCTTGCCCAGTACTCATATTCATTTGCTTGATCCGGTCGCTATCGATAAATTCGTCTGGCATCTGGATTATCAGGCGGTAATGGCCATCGGCGCATTATTTACCACCGGTAAACTCAATGTCGAACGCGTTGTTTCATTGGCCGGGCCTACGGTTAAAAACCCACGCTTGATCCGTACCCGCGTCGGTGCCAACACCGATGATCTGGTTGCAGGTCAATTGGAAGAAGTTGAAAACCGGGTAATTTCAGGTTCTGTGTTGTACGGGCATCTTGCGGCTGAATGGGCTGCCTTTTTGGGCTGCTACAGCAACCAGATTTCGGTATTGCAAGAAGGTCGTGCCCGCGAATTGTTCGGCTGGATTGTTCCGGGTAAAGACAAATATTCGGCGCTCAATGTCTATACGTCTAGCGTTGACCGTAAGGTGAACCGCAAATTCCCATTAACAACCGATAAAAACGGCAGCAACCGGGCGATTGTTCCGGTCGGCGCTTATGAAGCCGTGATGCCGATGGATATTTTGCCGACACCGCTGCTCAAAGCGTTGGTGGTGGGCGATTCGGATCAGGCTCAATTACTGGGTTGTTTGGAACTGGATGAGGAAGATATGTCCTTGTTTACGTTTGTGGATCCCGGTAAACATGATTTTGCTCCTGTTTTGAGAGCGAATTTAACTAAAATTGAGAAGGAAGGATAATGTCGCCTAGAGATATTTTAGACAGCATAGAGCCGCATTTCACCAAGGGTGGGCGGTTCGAAAAGTATTACGGTCTCTACGAGATGGTCGATACTTTTATTTACACGCCGGCTGATGTAACGCGCGGCACCACGCATGTTCGTGATGGCAATGACCTGAAACGAACTATGACTTTTGTGGTTATCGCGACGTTTTTTTGCATCTTGATGGCTTTATATAACACAGGCTATCAGGCCAATTTAGCGATGGCAACAATGGGCCTGGAGCAGGCTCAGGATTGGCGTCGTATTCCGATGATGATCTTCGGCTACAGTACGATGAATCCGTTTTCCAATCTGGTTCACGGCGCTCTGTATTTCCTGCCTATTTATATAGTCACGTTGGCAGTTGGCGGCGTGTGGGAAGTGTTGTTTGCAACCGTTCGCGGACATGAAGTGAATGAAGGCTTTCTGGTCTCGTCAATGTTGTATACGTTGATTATGCCGCCCGATATGCCTTT
>DATBQC010000094.1:0-3236 GCA_036561065.1 Methylobacter sp.
TTTAGTTTATAAAAAGGTTCAGGAGCCACTTAGTCCCTGAAATTTTCAAACTGCAACGGCATTTCCAGTTTTTCTTCCCTGAGCATCTTAATCACATCCTGTAGATCATCCCGGTTTTTGCCGGTGACCCTGACCTGATCGCCCTGAATGGCCGCCTGGACTTTCAGTTTTTTATCCTTAATCAACTTGACGATTTTTTTTGCCAGCGTCGAATCCAGACCCTGTTTCATGATGATTTCCTGACGCACCGATTTGCCGCCGGGCTTGGGGTCGCCAACCTCCATGCAGGCAATATCGACGCCGCGTCGACTGAGCTTGGTACAGACCACACTGAACATTTGCTGCAACTGAAACGTCGATTCAGAGGTCATAATCAATTTGTCGTCAGTCAATTCAAAGCTTGAGTCGGTGCCCTTAAAATCAAAGCGCGTCGTCACTTCTTTATTGGCTTGATCGACGGCGTTTTTAATTTCGTGTTTGTCGAATTCTGAAATGATGTCGAAAGAAGGCATGGTTATGATGTCAAAGTGATAAAAGAAACTACTATAATGGCCTTTACCACATTATTCAACAGCCTTCAGTCCATTGATTCGGACTTAAGAAACTCAGCGATTGCCTTAATGCGCAAGCGGCGTATCGCCTCTCCGATTTGCGCACCTTTAAGCTCGCCGTTCATAATAGCAGACGTGTCAACGGATGCACCCGCCTTGGCTGCACCGCTCAGCAACTCGGCTTGCGGATATGGCGCATCTTCAAAGCCGGTTCTGCCTTTGGCATCGGCCTCGCAGGCCAGCAAAAACTCAGGCAGTTTATGGGTCGGCTTGAAGGCTCCCAAAGCGGTCAGCATCTCGGTTATGGTTGAGGCGCGCAGCTCAAACGCCCGGTGACAATGAGTATGGTATTGCATGACTTGCAAGGCCAGCGCTTTAAACGAATTAGGCACACGCAAGCGTTCGCACATTTGCTCAAGAATCGGCAGGCCATGGGCTTCATGTCCATAATGATGCGGCCAATTTGCTTTGGGCGAAATACCTTTGCCCAGGTCGTGAACCAACGCCGCAAATCGGACTTCGGGACTGGACGACAACAGCGCCGCCTGCTCCAAGCAGAGCATCACATGAATGCCGGTATCGATTTCCGGGTGATGTTTTTCCGGCTGCGGTACGCCAAATAAACGATATATTTCCGGGAATATTTTAGCCAGCGCCGCGCAATCTTTTAAGGTATAAAAAAAAGCGCTGGGTGATTTCTCATTAAGTGCCTTAAACAGTTCAGCCCAAACCCGCTCAGGCACCAGATGATCAACCTCCCCTGCCGTCACCATCGACTGCATCAAAACACGGGTTTCTTCAGCCAACGTGAAGCCGAAATGTCTGTAACGGGCAGCAAAGCGGGCGACGCGCAATATCCGCACCGGATCTTCGGCAAAAGCCGGAGAAATATGACGGAAAACACGTTTTTCAAGATCGACTTGCCCACCATAAGGATCGACAAGCTGCCCTTCCGGCGTCATTGCCATCGCATTGACGGTCAGGTCGCGGCGAATCAAATCCCGTTCCAGGCTGACATCCGGCGCTGCATGTACAGTAAAGCCTTTGTAACCAGGCGCGGTTTTTCTCTCGGTTCTGGCCAGCGCATATTCTTCATGGGTTTTCGGATGCAAAAACACCGGAAAATCCTTGCCCACTGGTCGAAATCCCTGTTTCACCATCGATTCCGGGGTCTCGCCGATCACCACCCAGTCCCGCTCCTTGACCGGAAGCCCAAGTAATTTATCGCGCACCGCGCCGCCGACAAGGTATATTTCCACTGATTTGCTCAAGCCGTTTAAATAATGCGCCTAGAATAGCACAGCCGAATTCAAAAAAAGGCATAATGCCAATACAGCCGATCAACAGAAAACCAGGGGAATAAAGTGATAGCAATTTTTTTAGCCAGTATTTTATTGGGCACAGTCGCAGGATTAACGGCGGGACTTTTCGGGATAGGCGGCGGCCTGATTATTGTGCCGGTATTAGCGATGTTGTTTGCGGCGCAAGGATTCCCCGCAGAACTGGTCATGATCATGTCGGTCGCGACCTCGCTGGCGACCATTATTTTTACCTCGATCTCTTCGGTGAGGGCACACCATCGTTTGGATTCGGTATTGTGGAATAAAGTGCGAACCCTGGGGCCGGGGATTATGATCGGTTCAGCTGTCGGAGCCGTGGTCGCGGATCATGTCACCGGTGGCGTATTACGCTTTTTGTTTATCATCTATTTAATAGTCGTGGGCGTGCAAATGGCCTTGCAATTAAAGCCGAAACCCGGTCAACAGCAACCTTCCAGGGAGCTGGATTTGGGTGCGGCAGGCATCATGGGGTTGCTGTCGTCGCTACTGGGAATAGGCGGGGGCACGCTCATTGTGCCTTATTTAGTGCATTTTCAAACACCGATGCGCAATGCCGTAGCCATAGCCAGCGCCTGCGGCTTACCGATAGCCGTAGTAGGAACGATAGGCTACGCCCTGTTGGGCAAGGATATGGCACAGCTGCCTGACTGGAGTTTAGGTTATATCTATATCCCCTCTTTTCTCGGCATCGTAATGACCAGCATGTATACCGCGCCGATTGGTGCAAAGCTGGCCCATAAACTGCCTGCTGAGGAATTAAAACGCTATTTTTCGCTGCTGCTGTTTGTGATGGCGGCTAAGTTGATCTGGTTTTGATCGCGCTCAGTAGGGGCGTATTGCGCCGAATGATAATCTTGCCAAGCGGCGCAATACGCTACGCTATTGACGCCCTACAGATTGCACCTTACCGCATTGCGGAATAGCCATTTCTAAACTTCCAAGTTTTACTGTGATAAAGAGTTAAAAGACGCCTAACGTAGAGCTAACCGGGCGCGGCCCGGAAAGCTGAAAAAAGAAAACCGCATTATAACCGCGCTCTGGTTGAGCATAATGTTAGGCTGTTACTGGTTGAACTACTCGTACCATTTTTGCCCAAAACATGCCCGAAATACTCCCAAGTATCATTGGGAATGCTCGTCCTAAGTCCTGGGTCCATTCTTGGGCGCCCACTACCAAAACAACTATGAGCATAAGGATGAAGCTTAACGGAATGTCGCCTTTTTTTACATTCACGAAAGTTGCCAGAAACATTAACAAATAGGCGATGCACAATGGACCAAATAAGCCACCTCTAAAAAGAGTTACGTCAACCAATCCCACAATGAATGATGTAATTAAAATTACG
>DATBQC010000095.1:0-17639 GCA_036561065.1 Methylobacter sp.
TTTGAAACCCGAAAGCTTGATTTTTTCCAGTTTCATAGTACTGGTATGAATATCCCGACAGTTGAATTAAAATAACAGCCTATTATTAACGAAAATTAACTGAGTATCGAATTTTTTCGCCTAAAGCGCCTACTTTTGGTACACACCCTCTTTATATATAAGCAAACAATGACAACACAACCAAGCAAAGATCTGGAAACTTTCGACAACCCAAAACCAGGCCGTGATTATACCATCCGCATCGACGTGCCTGAGTTCACCTGCCTGTGCCCAAAAACAGGCCAGCCGGATTTTGCCACCATCCAGATCGAATACATACCCGGCGCACTGTGCGTGGAGCTTAAAGCGCTTAAGCTATACATGTGGGCTTTTCGTGACCAAGGCGCATTCCATGAAGCCGTGACCAATGAAATCCTCGACGACCTCGTTAAAGCCATAGCGCCAAATTTCATGCGTATCCGCGCCGAGTTTAATGTGCGCGGCGGCATCTATACCACCGTCGTTGTCGAACATAAAAATCCCGACTGGCAAGCGCCGGAATTGGTTACGCTGCCTTAAGTGATTTAATAATGAATCCGCCAAAAAGCATCGTCCACGAAAAACACAAAAAACACGAACCTATTGTATTTTTCGTGCCTTTCGTGTTTTTCGTGGACAAAATGATTTTTCTAAGTTGAATTGTCATGCCTAAGACCTATCACACCTCGGACATTGCCGTCGCGTTAAAATACGACGGCAAAAATGCGCCCAAGGTTACCGCATCAGGCACAGGTCTTACCGCAGAACAAATCTTAGCCATAGCCGAACACCACGGAATACCGCTGCAAACCGAGCCGGAACTGGCAAGGATACTGGCGCAAATCCCGTTAGGCGATGAAATTCCCAATGAACTCTATGTCGCCGTCGCGGAAATCATCGCCTTCGCGTATTTCCTAAGCGGCAAAACACCCGACCATTACCAGCCATGAACCTTAAAGAAGCCCTGACCACCCTGCCTCAATACGTTTTACCCCATCATGCGCTGTCCGCCATGATGAGCAAACTGACTCACTCGGAAAACAAGTTCTGGAAAAACCTGTTTATCAAACAGATCGTCAGGCATTACGGCGTCAACATGGACGAAGCGCAACAACCCGACATCAACGCCTACCCAAGCTTTAACCATTTTTTCACCCGCGAACTAAAATCCGGCGTTAGGCCGTTCAGCGCGGAAACAAATGCGATTGTCTGCCCTGCCGATGGCGCGGTCAGCCAGGCCGGAGACATTACCGAAGGCCGAATCTTCCAGGCCAAAGGCAAAAGCTTTACCGCGACCGACTTGCTGGGCGGCGATGCAACTCGCGCCGAACCTTTTAACGACGGTGTATTCACCACCATCTACCTGTCGCCCAAAGACTACCACCGCCTGCATATGCCGTTGACCGGCACCTTGAGGGAAATGGTGCATATCCCCGGCCGCTTGTTCAGCGTCAATGGGGCCACCGTCAATTCCGTGCCCGGATTATTCGCCAGAAACGAGCGCGTCGCGGCTATATTCGACACGGATTCAGGCCCGATGGCGTTGATCCTGGTCGGCGCAATCTTCGTATCCAGCGTGGAAACCGTCTGGCATGGTGTTGTCACGCCGCCGAGCATCAGTTCAGTGCAAAATTGGCAATATGGCGATGATGCCCCTACGCTGAAAGTCGGCGAAGAAATGGGGCGATTTAATATGGGCTCTACGATTATTGTTTTGTTTGGTAAGGATAAGACGCAGTGGGATGCCGAGTTTAAAGCGGGCAAGACTGTTAAGTTGGGGGAGTTGATTGGTAGGGTTGTTGGTTAATCTTATTACGGCCCGGCAGGATCAAGGTGTAGTTTTGGGTTACATAAAAGGTTGCTATCAACAGTTCAATCTTTATAGTATCTTGCCTAACGGATTGCAGAAGTTGCGTTATACACCTGCTATTGAAATTTAATATACATCTGAAAAGGTGTCTACTTAACGTTAGGTATCATGAAGCGTATTTCACTTCCGTTCGATGATCGCAGAATTTTGTTGTTACAAATTTAGATGTCTGAATCACTTTCGCTCAAGCAAATTGCACTTCAATTCGTCAATCGAATTGTTAACCCGAATTTCGAGAATAAGGCCATCTGGGCATTCGTTGGCTCTGGATTTTTGTTTGTTTCTGTATCTCAATTCTTCTCTTTGCAAGGAGACCTCCAGGTTGATATTTCCTTTCTGAAAGCGAATATTAAGTTGGATGGTTCTCCAAGTTTAGTTACGCTTTCTGTTGGACTTGCACTTCTCGGGTACGGCGCTTTTGCCTTTTACCGTATCAAGATGAGCAACAATCAACGCATTCATTCTGTAGCCACTGCTTCGGGGACCATTGCCGCCTCGATAACTGAACGCGTGGGATTTGAACAGTATTGTCAGGCGCTCTACCGCTCAGCGCCAAATCAGGCTGCCGTCATCAAGTCTCACCCAAGAGGTGAAAGAATATTTCGTGATCTCTACGAGTTGCATCGCTCCTCACGCTTTCCTTGCGCGATGTCTGTCAGCGGAGAGATACTGGAAAATCCGATCTACGAAAAGATGCCATCAGAAAGTATCGAGGAACTAACAACGAATTACCAACTGTCGAACAATCCGAATTTCAGGCTAATGCCGGAGGATTTGTATCTAGTAAAGGCCGATGATGGTGCGGGACAGCCACGGCTTCTCCAATATTTTAGTGGGGCACGGAGTAGCGGTTGGCAAACATGGCTATTCCCACATGGATTTCAGATTCAAGAACCTGACCTAGATCGTCGTCTGGAACTGGACGCGCGAGACTTCGAAACACTCATCGGCATAGGTGAGCGTAAAGCTGAAATCGACTATATTCAGACCCTTGATTACCTAGTGTCTTTCAAGCCAGATTTTGGATACAGGGATACGTTGGTGGCTTATTGCTTTATGTTTTGTTCGGTACGAATTAACTCCAGCTACGAGCACCTACAAAAAGTTAGATTTGATATCGCAAAAGGCGATCAATCACGCTCGTTCAAATGGTTCTATCCGGAAGAATTACAGGCTGATGATTCCATTGCAGAAAAGAACTCCGACCTCATTCGCGCTATACATACACTATATGGAACCTCGCTAGTTCCCATTCCAATCAGCTTGACCGCATCGAGCATGGCGCCCGTTAGCCAGCAACGTGATGGAATCCAATAACCTCTCGGTCAACACGGACGCTCCGCCGAAGAGTCGGCGGAGCGCCGGTTACCTTGAACGTTATGTGTCATGAGCACTGAAGTTCATATATTTCTTGCTACTGCAACCGCATCGGGCGCCGAACGCTGGCCCGTTAGCGAGCTCCACGCGATGCATATTTATCTTCGGCAGCCTCAGGGCTCTGAGCATAATTGGGAAGCAGTGGTGCTAGTTGCCATGAAGAGTGGTTGGTCAAATGTAGAGATAAAGAAGGCTGGAACGCTTCCAGCAAATACAGCGGACAAGAAGAGAGAGCCAGAGCCCGGTAGGGGGTGCATCGCACCCCTTTTCGATGTCCAACCGCACTGGAAATATTGATAACCGAAATGGGGTGTCTATGTGAAACGCTTTAAAACTGTCCGGTCATTCTGGCATTCGTAAATGGTGCGCGATGCGCACCCTACCTAAATTTCTTATAAAATCTAAATAATTAATTCAACTATTAGCTTGCAAGACAGGCTTTTGCTACACTCTTACCAAATTAGCATCGATACTCCTGGAGTATGAAAATGACTGCGACGGCAACACTTTCAAGCAAATATCAAATTTCCATCCCAAAATCCGTGCGCGAAGAGCAGCATTGGCAATCCGGGCAACAATTTGTTTTTATTCCAAAAGGCAAAGGCATGTTATTGATTCCGGTACCGAGCTTTGAACAGTTAAAAGGCATTGCTGCGGGCGCAGATCCATCTGATTTTCGCGACCGGAATGATAGATTTTAATGCGCGTTGTTGACACTTCAATCTGGATAGAATGGCTAATCAACAGCCCGCTAAATCAGACGATTGCCGAGAGTTTTCCTGAAACAACCGAGTGCATTGTCCCGACCATTGTGCAACTGGAGCTTTGCAAATGGTTGACGCGTGAAGTGGGCGGAGCAGGGGCAGACCAAGTTATCGCTTATACGCAAAACTGTGTGGTAGCAGCTCTTGATACAAAAATTGCGCTGCAAGCGGGGGAACTGCACCGCCAATACAAACTCGCCACTGCTGATGCTATTGTATACGCAACAGAATTGGCATTCGACGCAGATTTAATCACTTGGGATGCCCATTTTGAATGGCTTACCTAATGTTGTATTTATTCGAAAGACTTAGGAATTAGTCCTGTAGGCCGGAATAAGCCGGTTCGAGCGGCAGCGAGAACTGGTGTTTCCGGCAAACACCACCCGATCCGCCGGAAACGCCACCTCGCGCTACGCGCTTGGATGGCCTTATTCCGGCCTACATATTTAAAAGCAAAGTCATTCAGGCATTCATAAATAGGGCGCGGTGCTCACTTAGCTTTAACCCATCCGGTCATCCAAGCCGCCAACCGCTGCGTCATGACATAAAGCACCGGTACGAACGGTATTGCCAACAGCGTTGAAGACAACATGCCGCCAAAAACCACTGTACCGATGGCCTGTTGGCTGGCCGCGCCCGCGCCCGAGGCACCGAGCAAGGGCACGACACCCAGAATAAACGCGAACGAGGTCATCACGATGGGCCGGAATCGGCGGCGGGTGGCCTCCACCGCAGCCTCCGTCACAGACATCCCTTCGGATTGCAGTTGCCGGGCGAATTCGACGATAAGGATGGCATTCTTGCAAGCCAGGCCGATCATTAAGATCAACCCAACCTGGGTATAAAGATTATTATCGAATCCCCGCATCATTAGGGCCAGCAGGACTCCCACCAAGGCCATCGGCACGACCAGCACCACGGCCAGAGGGCTGGTCCAGCTTTCGTACAAAGCCGCCAGCACCATGAACACCAAGGTGATCGAGAGGGCGTAAATGAAGTAAGCTTGATTGCCGACCTGCTTTTCCTGGTAGGACGTCGCGGTCCAGTCGAAACTGATCCCCTTGGGCAAAATATTACCGGATAATTGCTCCATCAAATTCAGGGCTTGCCCGGAACTGAATCCCGAGGCGGCAGCGCCGTATATTTGCGCCGCCGGGTAAAGGTTGTAGCGCATTACCAACTCGGGGCCGACAGTGCGCTTAACCTGCAACAAGGTGCCCAACGGCACCATTTCGCCCTGCACATTCCTGACATAAAGGTTCTTGATGTCTTCCGGCTGCAAACGAAACGGCGCATCGGCCTGAACATAAACCTGAAAGACTTGGTTGAACTTGTTGAATAAATTGACAAAGGACGACCCCAGATAAGTCTGCAACGTGGAAAACACGTTGTCCAGCGGGATATTCAGCGATTCCACCTTGGTCCTGTCAATATCAAGAAAAAGCTGCGGGCTGCGCGCATTGAAAGTAGAGATCAAATTGCGCAAACCGGATTGGGAGTTGCCGGCGCGGATGACCTCATCGACCGCTTTTTGCAACTCGGCAAGGCCCAGACTTTGACGATCTTCGACCATCAGCTGGAAACCGCCTCCCTGCCCCAACCCCCGAATCGGCGGAGGTATCAGCACCAGGGATCTGGATTCCTCTATAGCGGTTAGGTCGCGGCGCAGATTGGCGGTGATTATGTCCTGATTCAAATCCGCCCCCCGTTTGCTCCAATCGTCAAAAACAATAAAAGTGGTAACCATGTTGGAGACGTTGGCACCGTCCAGTATCGACAGTCCGCCAATGGTCACCCAAGCCTCCACGCCTTGGGTTTTATGAAGAATCTCATTCAGCTTTTTGGTCACGGCGGTCACTCTCGGCTGCGAGGACGCATCCGGAAGTTGGGTGATAACCATCGCATAGCCTTGATCTTCGGTGGGTAAGAACCCGGTTGGATGATAGGCAAACCGCCATGCGCTGAGGACAATTATCAGCACATACAGCAGAACCATCGCAACGGCCCGCTGTACCATCCAGGTAACCAGACGCACGTAAGCGTTCTCAAATACAGCATAAACCTTGTTAAAGCCCCGGAAAAACCAATTGACTTGCTTGTCTTGAACCGGACGCAGCCACAGAGCGCACTGAGCCGGTTTAAGCGTCAATGCATTGATCGCGCTGATGATGGCCGTGGATGCGATAACCAAAGCGAACTGGCGGAACAGCTGCCCGGTAATCCCCGGAAGAAAGGCAGCCGGCAGGAATACGGACGTCAGCACCAGCGTGATACCCATGACCGGCCCGGTGATTTCCTGCATCGCTTTGATTGTCGCTTCTTTCGGAGCCATGCCTTGCTCGATATGGTACGAGGCGTTTTCGACGATAACAATGGCATCGTCGACGACAATGCCAATCGCCAGAATCAGCGCGAACAGGGTCAACAGGTTGATACCGAAGCCAAGCATGGACATCGCCGCAAACGCGCCGATCAGCGTGACGGGAACGGTCGTCGCCGGTACCAACGTGGCCCGCCAACTCTGTAAAAACACCACGACGACGATGAGTACCAGTACGCCGGCCTCGAATAAAGTAATGTAGACATCGTGTATCGCGCTACGGACAAATTTCGTGGTGTCGTAGTGAATCTCGTATTTCAGGCCGGGCGGAAAATCCTTGCTCATGGCCGCCATGGCCTTTTTAACCTCTTCCGCTACGCTAAGCGCGTTGGCGCCGGGCAAAGTGAACACCGGCATCACCGTCGCCTTGTGGCCGCTCGACTCGGAAAAGTTGCTGTAACTTTGGCGGCTAAGCTCAACGCGTGCGACATCGCGAATACGCACGATTTGCGCCGACTCGCCGCGGGTACTCTTGATAACGATGTTCTCGAATTGCCCCACATCCGCTAAGCGTCCCATCGCGTTGACGGTGAATTGGAAGCTCTGACTCGTAGGGATCGGAGGGCCGCCCAATTGCCCTGCGACCACTTGCAGGTTTTGACTCTGGATGGCGCTAATAACATCCTGCGTCGTTAAGTTGAAATAACGAAGCTTTTCCGGATTCAACCAGACTCTCATGCTATAAGGCCCGGCACCGCGAACCGCGATTTGGCCTACACCGGGCAAACGCGCCAGCGGGTTCTGCAAATTGATCACGGCGTAATTGGACAGAAACGTGTCGTCAAACCGGTCGTCTTCCGAATACAGCCCAACCACCAACAAGATGTCCGTGGAAACCTTTTTTACGTTGACACCCTGCGGTTGAACCGATGAGGGAAGTTGCGGCAAAGCACTGTTGACCAAGTTCTGCACCAGCGCGGTGGAGGTATTAAGATCGGTTCCTACGTTGAAGGTGATTGTTAAGGTGTAACTCCCGTCGCTGGCGCTGGTCGACAACATATACAAAGAATTCTCCACGCCATTGACCGCCTGCTCTATCGGGATGCCTACCGTATTTGCAACCACTTCGGCGCTGGCGCCCGGATAACGGGTAGTTACCTGAATGGTCGGGGGCACAATCGGCGGGTATTGCGCCACGGGCAGATTGATAAAACAAACCAGGCCCAGAATGATTGTGATAATCGCGATAACGTTGGCGAAAATCGGTCTTTCGATGAAGTATTGAGAGATCATGGCGTGGGTTTCCCATTCTCAGCCGGGACGGAAGGATTGTCGCCGTTGCTCCCGGCTGGGGTCATAGGTTTTCGTGTGGGATTCACCGTATTGCCGGGAATCGCATGTAAAAGCCCCGTCACAATCACCCAATCCTGATCGTTAATCCCCTGTTCGATGACCCGGCCGTCTTCCGCTTGAACGCCAAGCTTGACCGGTCGGCGCTCAACGACGCTTTTGTCGTTCACTACCAGCAAGTATGTACCCTGCTGGTCATAACCGACGGCCGCTTCCGGTACCACTAAGGCCATTTTTTCCGAGTTGACCACCAGAACCCGTACCCGAGCGAATAGCCCCGGCAAGATCGTGCCGTCGGCATTCGGATAACTGGCGCGCAATAGCAAGGTGCCGGTCGTCGGTGTTATCGAAATCGCCGTAAAATCAAGGTATCCCTGATGGGGGTAGCCTTCTTCGCCGGATAGGGCGAGCGTCGCCGGTATCTTCAACTTTTCAGCCTCGCCCGGCCCAATGCTTGTCTGTTTGATGACTCTCAGCAACTCCGTCTCGTTGATGGTGAAGTAGACATAGATGGGATCTATCTGGTTGATCTGAGCCAACGGGGTAAATTCACCGGCGCCCACGAGGTTGCCGGGGTCCTTGAGCCGACGGTCAATACGTCCGTCGAATGGCGCTGCAACATTGGTGTAATCCAAATCCAATTTAGCCAAATCGCGATTCGCCTCGGCAGCTACCACTGCGGCTTTCGCGTTATCGCGCTCGAACCGCCAGTTGTCCACATCCGTCTGGGCCGCCGCATGTTGCCGCATTAGGCCGGTGAACCGCTCCAATTCGGTTTGCGCGTGGTTGAGACTGGCCTTTTGCTGGAGCACTTGAGCCTCCGTCTGTTTCAACCGGGCCTGATAAGTGTCCTGTTGAATCAAGAACAGCGGCTGGCCTTTTTTTACGCCATCGCCGTCGTGAAAGAAAACCTTTTCCAAATAACCTTGCACACGTGCGACTAACTGGACTGAATTAAAAGCCTGGGTGTTACCGGTAAATTCCAAATATTCGCTGACTTGCCGGCGAACGGGTTGGCTAACCGTAACCTGAGGGGAAGGCGGCGGTACGTAGGCATTTCTTTCTTCACACCCCGCAGCAAAGACTGTCGCCATCCATATCAACACCGCAATGTCATGTCTCATCATAGGTTTCGCTCCATCTTTATCATCGCGGCGACGTCTGGGTATCCGCCGATGGCTGAGCGGCGGGGGTCAATAAGCCGCCCCAATCGGTACGTTTTGCCATTTGTTCCTTGATGGAATCGGGCACAACGTCTTTGCCTTCCCGGATCTGCCACCCGCCCCCCAAGGCTCGATACACGCCGACCAGGTTGTTGGAAATATCTCCCAATGTGTTGGCTAAGTTATCTTGTTCGGTTAACAACGCCTGCTGGGCCGTTAAGACTGTGGTGAAATCGGTGATACCCTGCCGATACTGCAATGTTGCCAGATTCAGCGAGCGCTGGGCCGCTGCGGTGCTTTCCCCCAACGATTGGGCGCGTTCCTGAGAGCGTAAAAATGCCACCAGGTTGTCTTCCACTTCACGCTGGGCGCTGAGGACGGTGTTTTGATAACTGATTAATAGGCCTTGCAGCCGTGCATCCTGCACCCGCACCTGATTGGTGATTTGTCCGTAGTTGAATATGTTCCATTGCAGCGCCGGACCAAAGTTGGCGGTGCGGCTTTTCCAGAGAAAAACGTCGCCCAGAGCAAACGAGCCGACATCGCTGGACAGCAAACCGAAAGTGCCGGTGATCGAGATAGCGGGATACAGAGCGGCCTTGGTCACGCCGATGCTGGCGGATTGGGCGGCAGCCTGAAATTCGGCAAGGCGGACGTCGGGCCGCCGCCGTAGCAGCTCGGCAGGTATGCCCACGGCTACCTGCACGGGAGGCGCTGGGATTTGCGCGGTTCCGGACAACAAATCGTTCATCCGATTTGGAGGCTTACCCAACAGAACGCTGAGAGCATTCTGTTGCTGTCGTAGCGCGATTTCTAGCGTGGGGATGGAAGCCTGCGTATTAGCCAGCACCGTCCTGGCTTGCTCGACGTCCCGCTCGGAGGTTGTACCACCGTTATAGCGGATTTTTGCGATGTTCAGGCTTTCCTTTTGGGTATCGACATTTTGCCGCGCAATACTCAAGCGTTTTTCCAGCGTTCGGATCGTGATATAAGCGTGAGCCACATCGGCGGTGAGGCTGACCAGCGCGTTGTTGTAATTGGCTATCGCAGCCTGAAACTCGGCGTCAGCCGATTCGATGGCCCGGCGGAACTTGCCCCAAAAATCGATTTCCCAACTGGCTGTCAATCCCAGCTGTGATTGGGCGTAGTCGAATATCTTGGAGAAAGCGGCCTGCGAGGCACGCTCACTGAGATGTACCTTGCTCAGCGAGCCGGTTAATTGCTGATTTTGCGGATAGATATTACCGATGACGACTCCCAGTTGGGCGCGGGCTTCCAGCACCCTAACCCCCGCCACGCGTATGCTGAGGTTTTCTGCGTAGGCGCGGTCAATTAACCGGTTCAGGACCGGATCGTTGAATGTTTTCCACCAATTTTGATCGTTGGCGGAAGTCGTATTAAGCCGTCGATCTTCGGCTTCCAACCATTGGGCGGCCGTTTCGGTAGGAGGTCGAACATAGTCCGGTCCGACCGTGCAACCGGAGAGCAATAGGAAGGCTAATGACCAAACCGGGCGAAACCCAGAGAACTTAACGTCCCATCGCATCATTAACTCCTAAGCGTTTTAATCCGCGCTTGCAGTCCGAGGTTCCAGCCACAATGGATTTTGTTTCGATTGCGTCCGGCGTGTTAACACCACCTATCAAGCCGTGAAGTATCACTCGTTTGCGAATCATGTTAAATCCGCATAACTACTTACAAATATCTGTTTTTGTATGTAGTTTAGGAATCGTGAGAGGTTAATCCAGCTTGGTAGGGCGTGTATCGCGTCCCTTAGAATATCCCGAGCATTCCGGCACTCATAAATGCTGCGAACCCTACGCCAATCTTGTTGTGATTCGCCAAGCTCACCTTTACATGCTATGGTTCAAATGTACATTAAACCGATTAAATTTTTTGGAGACATGATTATGAAACATACAGTCTTTTTATTTATGTTGTTGTTACCGCTATCTGTTTTTGCAGAGAATATGGGCGGAATGACCGATGAACAAATGCAGCAAATGATGCAGCAGGCACAAGGGATGCAGACTTGTATGCAAAATATTGATCAAGCTGAAATGCAAGCTTTCGAACAGCGCGCAAAACAAATGTCGGCCGATGCGCAAGTGCTGTGTACCAGCGGAAAACGGGATGAGGCTATGCAACTGGTTATGGCTTTCGGTAAGGAAACATCGGGCAACAAAGCCATGCAAGCTATGAAAAAATGCGGGGAAGGCATGAAAAACATGATGCCGAAGATAACGGCGGCCCAGGATGACAAATCCGGTCGTCATATATGCGATGAGCTGTAAGAGCTTTTACGCTCCCACATTCCGTTGGTGAATGCCTGTAAACCGCCAAAACACCGGAATCCTAGCCGGAAGACGGCATTTTTTGACTTACAATAATTTAAGAGTGTGCAAGCTTGAACAATCTGTAAAAGTTTTCAGTCGATAACCCGGCAACTTCATCGATCGTCGTTCCCCGCAACTCTGCCAGTTTTTCTGCAACGTAGCGGACGTAGGTCGGATAGTTAGGTCTGCCACGGAAAGGTACAGGCGCCAGATAAGGCGAGTCGGTTTCGATAAGAAAGCGGTCGGCGGGCACTTTTTTGGCGACTTCCTGGATTTCCTTGGCGCTGTTAAAGGTGACGATGCCGGAAAAGGAGATATAAAAATTCAAATCTAAGGCTTTTTGGGCAAACTCCCAGTCTTCGGTAAAGCAGTGGATAATCCCGCCCACTTCGTCGGCACCCTCTTCTTTCAGCATGCGCAGGGTGTCGTGTTTGGCTTCTCGGGTGTGGATAATCAACGGTTTTTTCAACGCTTTTGCGGCGTTAATGTGATTCCTGAAACGCTGGTGCTGCCAACTTAAATCGCCCTCGCTGCGGAAATAATCCAGGCCGGTCTCGCCTATGGCGATGACTTTGTCGGGCCGGCCTAAAGCAATCAATTCTTCGACGCTCGGGTCGTGTCCCTCCTGGCTGTTGGGATGCACGCCGACGCTCACCGATATTTGCGGGTAAGGGCTGACCAAATCCAGCATTGCCGGATAGGCTTCCAAATCTATCGAGATGCAAAGCAGGTATTCGATTTTGCAGTTTGCCGCTTCTTGCATGAAGCAGGCGAAATCATTTTGATAGGGGGCCAGATCGATACGATCCAGGTGACAATGGGAGTCTATTAACATGAAAGTTTTTATAAAAGCAGGCGAAAGGCACAAGGCTAAAGACGGTTGTTGACGTTCAGGTTTTTTCGGCCTTAGCCTTTCGCCTTTTGTCTTGTTTACATAGTATGCGTCGAGCGGTCGCCCTCTAAAGCGCCGGCCAGATAGTTTTCTATTTTGTTGCGTGACACGCCACCGTCCTGGTCGCTAAATTGCACGCCGACGCCGCTGGCTCTGTAGCCTTCGGAACCGGGCGGCGTTATCCAGATTATTTTCCCGGCTATCGGCAAGCGTTCGGTCTCTTCCATTAAATTGAGCAGCATGAAAACTTCCTGCCCCATTTCATATTCACGGTTGGTGGGGATAAACAGCCCGCCGTTGATCACAAATGGCATGTAGGCTGCGTACAGCGCGTTTTTATCTTTGATTGAAAGGGACAATATGCCTTGTCCGGCCCCTGCATCTGCCATGGTCATTTACTCCGGTTAAGTTCGTGCCATTGTATTAAAATTTCTTCAAACAACAACTGCTTGTTTATTTGGGTATCCAGCCGCTGCCGACCCAACAATAATAGATCATACAGCTTATAAAGTCCTTTTAATTCTAGTCGTTTGGACAGTTCTTGCAACGGTGCATTCAAGTCCGGGTTATATAAATTTTCAACCTGGGTATGATACAAACATTTAATCAAGTCGATAGTCCAGGACGTGAGCCAGAATATCAACGACGCCGCCGGTAGCTTGTGCCAGTCTTCGGCGACATTGACCGGGGATTTGCGCTGCTTTGCAATCGCCATCCAGGCCTCGAAGCATTCATTACGCATGGCTAATGTCTTATCATTAGCATAATCCAGCGCCAGCAAGGGTGCGCCCTGCGCTAAAGAGACGTTGCAGTACAAGACCTCTTTAGCGCCATCACTCCGCAATGTCCCTGCCAGCCAATCGACTACAGTTTCTTTATCCGGCGTGGGTATAGCCAGTTTCTGGCAACGGCTGATGATGGTTGCGGGCAGTTTGCCCGGTTTCTCGCTGATCAAGATGATGCTGGTGCGCTCGGTCGGCTCTTCCAGGCATTTTAAGAATGCATTCGCCGCGGCATTGTTCATCATGTCGGCCGGATTGATGATGACAACGCGATAACTCTCAAACTGCGGCTTTAAGGTTAAGCGGGTAATCAGGCTGCGTATCTGCCCGATAGCGATGCCTTTACCCTCTTCCTCGGGCTGAACCTGGATAAAGTCGGGGTGGGTGTCGGCATTAACCAGCAAGCAGCTGCTGCAATGCCCGCAAGCTGTGCCGTCGGCCTTAGGCGTTGCACAAAGCAGCGCAACGGCGAACTGCTGGGCCAACTGCTGCTTACCCAATCCCTTATTGCCGGTAATGAGCAATGCTTGCGGAATGCGTTTTTGCGCAATATAACTGCACAGATGCTCCCACTGATGCAGTTGCCAAGGCAACGTCATTTTACGCTTCCATGTTTAGTGGGAGTCGGGCAATTTAGGGCGCATAAACCCAGCAATGTACGGAGAACATCGGTGATGGCCCGTTGTACATCAAGTAACGGTTGGTTGGCTTTAATCAACTTGATGCGCTCCGGATACAGTTCGGCCTGCAACAGGTACGCCCGCCTGACGCTTTCAAAAAAGCTGATTTTTTCCGACTCGAAACGATCGAAAGCCCCACGTTCCCTGACCCTCGCGATGCCTATCTCAACCGGTGCATCCAACAACAGGGTTAAATCCGGCCTTAATGTGCCTTGCACCATATTTTCCAGCCATTCTATGATGCTGACTTTCATATTCCGGCCTCCGCCCTGATAGGCGTAGGTGGCATCGGTAAACCGGTCGCACAGCACCCATTTTCCGTGTGCCAACGCCGGTTCGATGACGTGTTTGATATGCTGGGCTCGGGCTGCAAACATCATCAATAACTCGGCCTGTTCTGAAATGGCCTCGCTTTTGTTGTCCAGCAATAATTGACGTATTTTTTCGGCAAGCTCGGTACCGCCAGGCTCGCGCGTGACGACAACTGTAATGTTATGCTGTTCTAAGTAATCTTTGATAAAGGCCAGGTTGGTGGTTTTGCCGACCCCTTCCCCGCCTTCCAGAGTAATAAACTTGCCTCGGGTCATTTCTTTTTCCTTTGAAACTCATCAACGGCCATATTGTGATCTTTTAAAGTCGCTGAAAATACGTGGGTGCCGTCACCACGGGCAACAAAATAAAGACTGTCGCCTTTGTCGGGATGCAGAACGGCATTAAGCGCTTCGCGCCCCGGCATCGCAATCGGCGTTGGCGGCAAGCCGCTGATAACATAGGTATTGTATGGCGTTGCGGTAGTCAAATCCTTGGATTTTATATCGCCCTGATAGGCTTCGCCCATGCCGTAAATGACCGTGGGATCGGTTTGCAGCAACATGTTTTGTTCCAGTCTGCGGATAAACACACCGGCTATCAGGGGGCGTTCAGCCGCTACCCCGGTTTCCTTTTCAACTATCGAAGCAAGCGTCAGGGCTTCATAGGGTGTTTTAAACGGCAGGTCTTCCGACTTATTGAGCCATTCCTGCTGCAAGACTTGCTGCATCTTGTCATAGGCCCTTTTTAATAAAGCCAGATCGGAAGTGTGCTTTTCAAAAAAATAGGTATCGGGGAAAAGTAAACCTTCGGGGGATTGTGCATCAGACTTGAGTTTGCTCATCACGCTCTCAAGACAAACACCGTTTAAGCTGTGCTCAAGATTGGGGTTTTTCTCAATTTCATGCAGTATTTCCTTAAAGCTCCAGCCTTCCGGGAAGGTTATCGCATGCTGCTTGGTTTTTCCCTGCACGAATAGCGCTATTATTTGAGGTACGGTTAAGCCGGAAGTTAATTCGTATTCCCCGGTTTTAAGTTTCTTGAGCGCATTACTTTGCAAGGCGATGACTTTAAACCAGAAGGGCTTTACAGCCAGTTTTTGGGCTAGCAGCTTATCGATAATGAGGTTAAGCGAGTCGCCTTTTTCAATTTCGATATAAACCGTTTGCTCGAGCAGCGCAGGTTGATGTAACGCGCTTTGGTAGTCCATCCACAGCCAGCCGCCTGCAAAACTTAAAACCAACAAGATAAAACCGATGATTTTATGGTTCATTGTTAAGCGTTTCGATAACCACTTCCTGTATTGCTCTATTTTCAACATACTGCCTCCATGCAGTCATCGCTGGTAAATTTGTCCAGCCAGCTTTGAATGCCCTGTGTTATCGGGCCGACCGAAAAGTGCGCTGCTTCGATTTGCCTGATGGGCCAGATACCGATAATCGAATTACAGACGAATAATTCATCAGCCGAAAGCAGTTCGTCCTTGGTAAATTCATGCTCAATGACTGATAGGCCGTGATCTGCTGAAAGTGTCATGATAATGCGGCGCATGATGCCGGCAACGCCTGATTGAGTCAGTGGCGAGGTATAAAGACTGCTGTTTTTGATATAAAACAGATTGGTCATTGTTCCTTCAATAACATGGTCATTGACATCCAGCATCAGCCCTTCCTGAATGGAAGCGTCGTTCCATTCGGATCTGGCCATGACTTGCTCAAGCCGGTTCAGATGCTTGATACCGGCTAAAGCAGGATTCAGCCCTAAACGAGTCGTACAGAAACGGGCAACTATGCCCTGTTCAGGGTAATCATCAGGATAATCAGGATAAGGATGGAGGCTTAATACGCGGGTGGGCTGAATGATATCGGGTTGACGGTACCCTCGCCCTCCCGAGCCGCGAGTGATTATGATTTTGAGCACGGCCCGGTTGGAAGTGCCTCGACGGCATAGCGTACCAGCTTCGAGGCTAAGTAAATCCGCGCCTGGAAAAGGAATAGCAAGCCGCTGACAACCGGAGTTCAACCTTTCCAGATGGCGCTCAAGAAAAACAGCTAGGCCGTCTCTAACTTCAATGGTTTCGAATAATCCGTCGCCGTATTGAAAGCCGCGATCGGATATTTCGATATGCTCCTTGCTTTCACCATTGATGAGAATCATGTTTTAGCTTTCTAGACACGAGAGCATAAAGGCAGAACAGCGCTGCCTACCCTGCTACTCGTAGCGCTTAAAAACTAACGAGCCGTTAGTACCGCCAAAACCAAAGGAATTGGACATGGCTACATCGATTTTCATATTTCTTGCGGTATTCGGCACAAAATCCAAGTCGCATTCAGGATCTTGATTTTCCAGGTTTATGGTTGGGGGCGCGATTTGATTTTTGATGCTTAAGGCCGTCAATACCGCTTCAATGCCGCCCGCAGCGCCTAATAAATGGCCAATCATCGACTTTGTCGAGCTGACCGCGACTTTATAAGCATGATCGCCCAATGCGGCTTTCATCGCTTGGGTTTCGCCCACATCGCCAGCTGGCGTTGATGTGCCGTGCGCGTTGATGTAGTCGACCGCATCCGCATTTAAACCGGCATCGCGTAGCGCATTTTTCATGCACCGCGCTGCGCCTTCGCCGCCGACTGAAGGCGTGGTCATGTGATAAGCGTCACCGCTCATGCCAAAGCCGACCAATTCGGCATAAATTTTTGCGCCGCGTGCTTTGGCATGTTCCAGCTCTTCAAGAACCACAACACCTGCGCCATCGCTTAGCACAAAACCGTCGCGGTCTTTATCCCAAGGCCGACTGGCGGCTTGCGGGTTATCATTGCGACGGGACAAGGCTTTTGCCGAAGCAAAACCGCCCATGGCCGTCGGTGATGTCGTGCAGCGTTCAGCACCGCCTGCAATCATTACATCGGCATCGCCGTATTTAATTAATCGAGCCGCATCGCCAATGTTATGCGTGCCTGTGGAACAAGCGGTGACGATGGCGTAATTCGGGCCTTTCATTCCGTATTTAATTGAAAGGTTGCCTGAAATCATGTTGATAATGTTGCCGGGAACAAAGAACGGCGAAATACGGCGTGGGCCGCTTTTATCATAGAGTGCATAGCATTCTTCAATGCCGGTAATGCCGCCGATACCCGACCCGATAGCGACGCCGATGCGCTCGGCATTAGCCTCGGTGACTTCAATACCTGAATCTTCAATAGCCTGACAGCCTGCAGCAATGCCGTAATGGATGAAACCATCCATGCGTTTGGCATCTTTTTCGGTAATATACTGACTGATATCGAAATTTCTTATAACGCCGCCAAAGGTGGTGGCAAAAGAAGAAATGTCGAAAGAATCAATTGGGCTTATGCCGCTTTTACCGTTAATAATACCATCCCATGTTTCAGAGACCGTGTTAGCTAAAGGCGTGATTGCGCCTAATCCAGTTATGACAACTCGACGTTTGCTCAATGTGATTTACCGTAAGAAAAGTGAAGGCGGGGATAAAGAATTAATTTGTAGGCGGGCGTGCAACGTAAACACCGCAACGAAGCACTAACTTGGGTTACGTACGCGCGGTTTGTGCTCCGTGCGTCGTTCTACCCCCATCCTTGGAGTCGTAACCCAACCTACAAGTTCATCAACTGATAATCAGTTTTTAAGCGTTTTTTACTACGTAATCGATAGCTTGCTGAACAGTTGTGATTTTTTCAGCTTCATCGTCTGGAATTTCGCATTCGAATTCTTCTTCAAGAGCCATGACGAGTTCAACTGTATCAAGAGAATCAGCACC
>DATBQC010000096.1:0-1794 GCA_036561065.1 Methylobacter sp.
CTATCTTAAGTTTTCTTGCAAACTACAAGCAAGAAAAACCTATCTCAATTGCCGCATCAACCTACTTAACCGATAACCCGTTTTTATTAAAGCCTGCTATAAGCAGTTTTTAGTTGCTACTCTACCCGCAAGACAAAAACATCCATCGCATTCACTCAGATACTACGAGACAGAAGCCGAGCAGCCCTAGTTGCTATAGTGCCTGCGTTTTCATGAAGCGTTTTTTGCGTAGTAAAATGTAAGCTTTTAGAAATCGCGTCGAGTCATTGCGAGAATAATGCTGAATACCCATTGCCGTATATTCAACGAAAGAAGCAGAACGACGGAGCAGCCCAGCGGGCAAAGGTCGCGTGGTTTTTTGCCGCTTATTGGGCAGGAATGCCCATAAAAGCTTTCGCAAAAACAGCGACTCCTCGGTGCCGCTTATTTTCTCCAGAATTCCGGCACAAACAAAATGACAATGGAAAAAATCTGCACCCTACCCAGCAGCATTGCAAAGGTGCATACACCTGTTTGTATATCGCTCAGGCTGGCATAATTGGTTGCAGGCCCTACCTGATTGAGACCGGGACCGGCGTTGTTAAAACAGGCAATAATCGCCGAAAATGCGCTGATAAAATCCATGCCGCTTAATAGCAACATAAATACCAGAATGACGATACTGATAAAATACAGGAAAATAAACCCGGTCACTGAAGCGACGATTTTATT
Source organism: Methylobacter sp. (assembly GCA_036561065.1). Lineage (GTDB taxonomy): Bacteria > Pseudomonadota > Gammaproteobacteria > Methylococcales > Methylomonadaceae > Methylobacter_A. The sequence goes on from DATBQC010000096.1 coordinate 712, forward strand.
ATTCACTACGGTGTCGCCGATTTTCATTGATTTAACCGCAAACGGATGAATAAACTTGAACAGTTCCAAGCGCGCCTGCTTCATCAGGATAATGGTGCGTATCATCCGAACACCTCCGCCGGTGGAGCCGGATGACGCCGAAATGCAACTTAAAAACAGCATCCACATTGGTACAAAAATAGGCCACCGATTAAAGTCCTGAGTGGTAAAGCCGCAATCGGTAGCGATGGAAACCAGATTAAACGTTGCATGGCGTAATGCGGACAAATAGTCCGGATAGGTGCCTGAATGCCACAGCACGGCAGCCGCTAGCAAGCAACTGCCCAATACCAAAACAAGAAAAAATCTTGCCTCCCTATCATCGACATAAGGATTAAATGAGCCTTTTCGGATAGCTACAAAATGGGTAGCAAAATTAATTGCCGCCAGCAATTGGAAGATGATTAATACCACCTCAATGGATAGCGAATTGAAAAAACCGACACTACCATCATGAGTGGAAAAACCGCCCAAACTCATCGCGGAAAACGCGTGACAGATCGCGTCAAACCAATCCATGCCTGCAAAACGCAAGGCGACAATGCAAGCCAAGGTAATACCTGCATAGACCAACCACAACGCTTTGGCGGTTTGCGCTATGCGCGGTGGTAAGTCTGATTCCTTGACCGTACCTGGCGATTCAGCAATATACATCTGCATGCCGCCAATACCCAGAATGGGCAAAATAGCGACCGCAAAAATAATGATGCCCATGCCTGCTATCCAGTGCAATTCATGCCGCCACAGATTGATCGACATCGGTAACTGGTCAAGCCCGTTAAATATGGTCGCTCCGGTCGTAGTCAGGCCTGAAACAGTCTCAAAATAGGCGTCGATGAAGCTAAGCCCCGGCAAGTAAATCATCAGCGGCAAGGTGCAAAATACCGGCGTTACTGACCAGGTAATCGCCACCATCAAAAAACCGGTTTGCCTTGACACCTTTTTGGGTATGCGCATCGTCGGGACAAACATCAGCGCCCCCAGCAGCAAGGTAATCAAAGAACCCTGGTAAAAAGCCGCTGTAGCGCCGTCATCAGCTATAGC
>DATBQC010000097.1:0-5194 GCA_036561065.1 Methylobacter sp.
CGGGCGTTTCGAGCGTGGCATGAAAGTGAAGCAGGTCTCCACCGACAAGACACTGGCCGTCAATAACGCCATCACCTTCATGGCGCAAGACCGTAACACCACCGACGAAGCTTATGCCGGAGACATCATCGGCATCCCCAACCACGGCACGGTCAAACTGGGCGATGCTTTTACCGAAGGCGAAGACCTTAAATTCACCGGTATACCTTCGTTCGCACCCGAGCATTTCCGCCGCGCGCGCATCAAGAACCCGCTGAAGATGAAGCAACTGCAAAAGGGTCTATTGCAACTGGCGGAAGAAGGCGCTTCGCAGCTATTCAGACCGCTGCAATCCAACGACCTGATACTGGGCGCGGTCGGTACGCTGCAATTCGATGTAGTCGCGCACCGCCTGGAACACGAATACGGCGTGGATGTGGTGTTCGAGCCTTTCGACTGTTCCACTGCCAGATGGTTACGCGGCAAGGACACCGACCTGAAAGCGATCGCCGATAAATACGGCTACAACGTGGCGCTGGACGGCGCGGACGATTACGTCTATCTTGCTCCTAACCGCGTTAACCTTGCCATGGCGCAGGAGCGTTACCCGGATATCGAGTTTCTGGAAACGCGGGAAGTATTTTAGATTTTTATCCCCCAACGCCCTAGTAACAATTGCTAGAAAATACCAATAAAACCACAGCAAGAATAATCACAACTAACAAATTCAGAATTTTCGACGAATCGAGCATGCTTTAGTCCTCGCACTAAAATGACATGGCAAGCACAGTAGTACGGATACCAGCATTTGAAATAAAAACCCCGAACGAAAGAATGTTTATTTGACGTAGCTTGTCTCGTCAAATAGTATGTATTCCACGTCAAGCTAATGCATGGTGATTTCATGGAACTCATTATTATTGGTGGGCTTATATTTGCCGGGTGGGTGATGCTATCTAACTACTTGGATAAAAGGCGTCGAGAGAACCTATTTTCAAAGTATCACGATGAACATATTGTCGACATGATAATGAAAAAAATGGTCTGGCAAGATCAAACACATGGGCAACTTATTGATTCTCTCGGCCCGCCAGTTGATGTAGATAAACAAGTGATGAAAACAAAAACCAAAGAGGTTTGGAAATATCATCAAACGGGAAAAAATCGTTTTGGACTGCGTGTTACCTTTGAAGATAATGTTGTCGTCGGCTGGGATAAGAAGGCATGACAATTTTCTTTATCCCCTCACCCTAACCCTCTCCCACAAGGGGCGAGGGAACGAGGTAGAATAGAAACTTAGTCGTAATTGTTTAGTCAATGTAAGGGATCACGACCTTGCGCGACTAATGCCTATATATACCCTTTCTTCGTTTAAGGAGTTGCCATGCTAGCCAGATTACTCACCCTGTTTTCCTTCCTCGTTTTTACTACCGCAGCCAGCGCTGCGGTTATGGTCAAACCATTCGACCAAGCCAGTTTCGACCAGGCACGTCAGAGCGGCAAACCGCTGCTAGTGATGGTGCATGCTTCCTGGTGCCCCACCTGCCGCGCGCAAGCCAAAGCGGTAGACGCACTGATGACCAAACCTGAATACGCTAATTTCCAGATCCTGCGCGTGGATTACGACAAGCAAAAAGGTTTTGTCGACCTGCTGCATGCGCCAAGACAAAGTGTGCTGATCGTATACAAAGGCAAGACCGAAGTAGCACGCTCCCTGGGTGAGACCGATCAAGACGCGATCGCCGCCATGTTGCGTAAAGCCTTATAACATCATGACATTCGGGTTTGCCACTTACGGCCTATCTTTCCTGGCCGGGGTGTTGTCCATCCTCTCTCCGTGCGTATTGCCGCTAGTTCCTATTCTGTTAGGCAGCGCGGTACTGGCACATCGCTTCGGCCCTGTTGCATTAGCTGCCGGGCTCACTGTTTCATTCACTATCGTAGGCGTAGTTATCGCCTCTGCAGGCGCTTCATTGGGGTTGGATCAGGAAGTGTTACGCCATGTGGCAGCCGTGCTGTTGCTGGGTTTCGGTCTGATCCTGCTGCTGCCCGGTCTACAGGAACGCTTTGCCGTGGCTACATCGGGGCTTTCTGCTTCCGGAAACAACATACTGTCCAAAATGACGCTGGATGGATTACAAGGGCAATTCGTATTAGGCCTTTTGCTGGGCGTGGTATGGAGCCCATGCGTAGGCCCTACGCTAGGCGCGGCAATTACTTTAGCCAGTCAAGGGCAAAGCCTCGCGCAGATCACACTGGTGATGGCACTGTTCGGCCTGGGTGCCAGTTTGCCGCTGATCGTTCTCGGACTGTTATCGCGTCAAGTAATGACCAGAGTACGCGGGAAATTGTTAGAGGCTGGCAAACGCGGCAAGCAGATTCTGGGGGTGGTGATGCTGATATTAGGCGTCGCCATCATCACCGGCGGCGACAAGATGTTTGAAAGCTGGATACTGAGTGTTGCGCCGGATTGGTTGGTTAAGCTCACTACCAGTTACTAAGCGGCTGCTATCGACACATAGCGCACGTTCGAAAACTTGATTCATGATTGACAATTCATTGCTTCAGTCGAGCATCTCGATCAAATACCAGCCAATAAGTCACGCCTAATACCAAAGTTACTGCGGCAAGTCCGCTAAGTTGTTCGCTAGATACCTCGCCCATATAGATGGTAATCATTTAATCGCTAACCAAGGGAACATCACACAAGTATACAGGTCTGTATATTTATATGGCATAATTATATGGTTGATGTTGTGATTAGGTATAAGGATCAAATATGTTCGACGCTAATACTTTCATTCCTGTGGGTTGCAAAGAATGTCGCAGCGGGAAAAATCTGGACATTCATTTTTCCATGGCTTTTCAGCCGATTGTGGATATTTCCACTAAAAGCGTATACGGTTACGAGGCTTTGGTCAGAGGCCTCAACAATGAAGGGGCTGCAAGTATCCTTACGCAACTGAAGGACAGCAACCGTTATCAGTTCGACCAGGCAATTCGGGTCAAGGCGATAGATCTGGCAAAGAAACTCAATCTGCAAGGCATGTTGAGCATCAACTTTCTGCCTAATGCGGTATATAAGCCCGAAACATGCATCCGCGCAACCCTGGAAGCGGCTGCCGAATTAGACTTTCCGCTCAACAGGCTGCAATTCGAGGTTACCGAAGGCGAGGAAGTCGTAGACCATCATCTCAAAAACATCTTTATCGAGTATAAAAAACACCAGTTTTTAACTGCTATTGATGATTTTGGTGCCGGGTATGCAGGGTTAAACCTGCTTGCGGAGCTTGAACCTGATGTGTTGAAGCTTGATATGGCCCTGACGCGCAACATTAATAATGATCGCATCCGAAGATCTCTGGTATTTGCAACGCTGGCAGCCTGCCGCGAATTGTCCATCAAAGTGATCGCGGAAGGTATCGAGACCAGAGAGGAATGCCTGACTCTTGCGGATGAGGGGGTAACGCTATTCCAAGGGTATTACTTTGCGAAACCTGAATTCGAAGCGCTGCCTGCAATTCCGGATAACATCTGGGATCAAATCGCAACCCGCAGAACAACTGACCGCAGAGGATAGTACCAGTAGATCAAGTACTCCTCCCTCGGCTTGAAGTCTGATGTCTGCTATTGGCTACTTGGCTAATGTATATGCAGCATCTTCACTACAAACTCAAAGAACCAGCACAGTAGAAAAATCGGCACCGGCAGTCCCAGCAAAGTACCTACCAGATAATCCCGAAACTTCACCCCCGACATGGCAAGCGCGTAATTCAGCGTAGGGGCGGTTTGGAACAGCGTGCGCAGCAGAATGATGCTGGTGATGGGTTTCGCATTCAATTGTGCCAATATCTTCACCGCAAACCTGTTATCCAGTTCCCGTAACGCATTGCCGCCGATAGCTCTGATGATGACGAAGATCACCACACACGAGATCACCGCCGCAATATAGGTCGCCACACCGCCATAGAGTTGACCCAATGCCAGTACGGCTGCTGCCAGGAACACGATGCCGGGGATCTGCATCAGGTTGCCCAGCGAGAATAACAAGACGAAGATCAGCAGCCCGGTGAGCTGGTTCTCCAGTATCTTTTGCTTGATGAAATCCAGGTTCAGATGCCCGCGCAAGCCCGACATTTCAAATACCGCGAACATCACAACCACAAACAGTACGACCGCGATCAGTCGTTTATATTTTTGCAACATAGATTAGAAGCCCTTAATTAGAGACTTTGATGTGATGAATGATGCCGTTATCCAGCCAATCGGCCAGGAAAGTGAGGCTGACGCCAGCCGCATCATCTTCATTGTGCCACGGCAGCAAACTTTCGCACATGGCGGAAAAATCTTGCCCGCGTAGCGCCGCATTCAACATCGCGGCTTCTTCCGGCAACATGGAGCGGAATTGAGATAGCCGGTCCAGGCCGCGCCACACCAGCCACTGGCTAGCCGGTTGCGGCGCTCCAGCATCCGGCGCTTGCCCGTTCTTGAGCGCATTCCATGCTTCCACGCTATTCCACTCGGCATGGAATATCTGCACGCTGGGATGAAAACGCAAACACATATTCGGCCATTGCTGCGGCGGCAGATCGCCCAGATCGCCCCTAGTGGCGCGCGGTACATCCAGCGCGTCGAATACATTGAGCAACAAGCGTTCAAAGCTGGCGATCTCCGCCAGCACCGGGTAGTCGGAGAACGGTGCATGTTGTGTCAGATATTCCGACAGATGTATGGTGAAATCGCGCAGGGAAGGAAAACGCGACGGATATTTTGCGACGTATCCAAGTACCATCTGTTCGAACAATTCGTCGCCCAGATATAGCCCCAGCATCTCATGGTCGGTCTCTATGGTTTCGCGCAAACGCATCCGGTATGCATTCGCATAGATGCCCATTCTGGTGTCCAGCGAAACCCGCTCGTCTACCAGCACCTCACCGCGAAAAATATCATCATCACCCGTAAGCAGATAATGCATGAACGACTCCTGCGAGTGACGTAATGTGTTCATGCCGTTTGCGCCTGAAATGTATCGAAGAGTTGTTTTGCCGTAGCAAGCTCCGCTTCCAGCAACGGGAACTCGGGAATATTGCCGTCGCGTTCTATCATGGTGCTGACCGCGCCGAAGCGTTGCAAGGCCATCCGGTAAAGCTCCCACACTTCATTACGCACATCTTGGTCGTGGGTGTCGATCACATACTCGCCGTAATCGGTATGC
>DATBQC010000098.1:0-1780 GCA_036561065.1 Methylobacter sp.
CACCATGGGAGCGGGTTCTGCCAGAAGTAGTTAGCCTAACCGCAAGGAGGGCGATTACCACGGCAGGGTTCGTGACTGGGGTGAAGTCGTAACAAGGTAGCCGTATCGGAAGGTGCGGCTGGATCACCTCCTTTCTGGAAACCGCAATCAAGATCAAACGTCCACACTTATCGGTTGTTGGAAGATGTCGCCAGCGACGCAATGCTCGTCATGCGACCGGCCTGGGTCTGTAGCTCAGTTGGTTAGAGCACCGTCTTGATAAGGCGGGGGTCGTTGGTTCGACTCCAACCAGACCCACCATCTTTCCCATAACGGGGGATTAGCTCAGCTGGGAGAGCACCTGCTTTGCAAGCAGGGGGTCGTCGGTTCGATCCCGTCATCCTCCACCAAACACCAATCAACACCTAAGCGGCTTGTTCGCAAGACCAGGCTTCTTAGTTGTTGACGCCGCATCTGCGGCTTAAATCGGCTGTTCTTTAACAATTCATAGAGTCGAATCAGCGTTGTCTACGGAAACCGCTTCATGGCGGACCGTGCCGTAGGCAACATTTTTGATTGCGTCAAATGAACTTCAATTTCGAGTCAAATCGATTTTTGAAGACGGCATAACGCGCGAGGTGAGAGACCTCGCAATTCCTTGATTGACGATGAATCCTCGTGAGAGGGATCAAAGTTATAGGGTCAAGTGAATAAGAGCATGTGGTGGATGCCTTGGCGATTACAGGCGATGAAGGACGTGATAGCCTGCGATAAGCCCCGGGGAGCTGGCAAATAAGCTTTGATCCGGGGATTTCCGAATGGGGAAACCCACCCGCAAGGGTATCTCTGACTGAATTCATAGGTCAGTGAGGCGAACCGGGCGAACTGAAACATCTCAGTAGCTCGAGGAAAAGACATCAACCGAGATTCCGATAGTAGTGGCGAGCGAAATCGGACCAGCCTGCTAGTGATAGCGCAGAACTTAACGGAAGCTTCTGGAAAGGAGCGCCAAAGAGGGTGATGGCCCCGTACGTGAAAAGATCTGCGTGGTACTGAGCTAGCGACAAGTAGGGCGGGACACGTGAAATCCTGTCTGAAGATGGGGGGACCATCCTCCAAGGCTAAATACTCGTAATCGACCGATAGTGAACTAGTACCGTGAGGGAAAGGCGAAAAGAACCCCGGGAGGGGAGTGAAATAGATCCTGAAACCGCATGCTTACAAAAAGTCGGAGCCCGCAAGGGTGACGGCGTACCTTTTGTATAATGGGTCAGCGACTTACATTCAGTGGCAAGGTTAACCGAATAGGGTAGCCGCAGGGAAACCGAGTCCGAACAGGGCGTCCAGTCGCTGGGTGTAGACCCGAAACCAGATGATCTATCCATGGCCAGGATGAAGGTGCCGTAACAGGTACTGGAGGTCCGAACCGACTAGTGTTGCAAAACTAGCGGATGAGCTGTGGATAGGGGTGAAAGGCTAAACAAATCTGGAAATAGCTGGTTCTCTCCGAAAACTATTTAGGTAGTGCCTCAAGTATTACCTGCGGGGGTAGAGCACTGTTTAGGCTAGGGGGTCATGGCGACTTACCAAACCTATGCAAACTCCGAATACCGCAGAGTACAGCTTGGGAGACAGAGCACCGGGTGCTAACGTCCGGACTCAAGAGGGAAACAACCCAGACCGCCAGCTAAGGTCCCTAAAATTGGCTAAGTGGGAAACGAAGTGGGAAGGCTAAAACAGTCAGGATGTTGGCTTAGAAGCAGCCATCATTTAAAGAAAGCGTAATAGCTCACTGATCGAG
>DATBQC010000099.1:0-4230 GCA_036561065.1 Methylobacter sp.
TGTTTGGTAGCAGGCAGTATTGCCTCGATCGCCATGCTGAAAGGCCCAGCCGGGATCGATTGGCTGAATGAGTTGGCCGCGCGACATATCTGGATGGACGATCAGGGACGACAAGGGGGCTGTTTACCGGCCGCCTTGTCGCTTTGAAACCGTATCGCCCAAAAATTAAGCTGAAAGGTTAAGATTGGTCCCACTAGGCCCCAACGCATTCAAAGATTCCAGACTGCTGGACAATGTCTGAGCAGGAGACGTCGTTGCCCCACTCTGTCCGCCATTGACATCAGCTGCTTGATGGTGATGATGAGCCTGTGTCATTAGGGTTTTCATGCCATTTACAAAATCTTGCTTGGAAACGCTGCCGGTTCCACTGGGATCCAGCTTGCTGAAAATAGCGTCTGCGCCCATGGCCTTGAAAGCCGGCGGCGGATTCGTGTTTTGAAAAGCCTGTTCGAACTGAGCTTTGCTGATGGTTCCTGAGCCGTTGGTGTCGATTTTCTGAAACAAATCCGACATTTTCTGGGCCGGCGACGACGTGCGTGAACTTGCTCCCGACATAATCCTGGGCGGCATGCTTACGCCGCCTGCACCTGAAATTGACATACTCATTTTATTCCCCTTATTTTTATCTACTTGAAAGAAATTCCGGCCTGCGCGATGAACTGAATTGAAGTTTCCGTCTTATCAAAGCTTAAGCATTCAAGGATGACACGGAGCAATTCGTCTAAGCTTTTATCGACAAAATAGAGCCGATTCCATTTTGTGACGAACTATTGTTGCCAACATTACCGGTCATTTGTTTTAAAAAATCTTGTAACGTCGGAGTTGAGGATGATGACGATCCGCCTAACGCGTTAACGAGATTAGAAAAATCCGTTTGTAGCGTATTGTTAGTCCCATTAGTACCGCTGGTATTATTAAGCGAGCCAATTAAACCTTGTAAATTGCTAGCAAAATTACTGTACCCATTTTGTACGCCCGAAGTCGATGAACCGCTGTTGTCGTTGTCGCCGTCAGTGTCGGTAGCCGAGGCCTGTTGCTGTGTACTGCCGCTTTGATGTAGCGCTTGATGCAGATCATGCAAAAAAGTATGCAATGCCGGCCCAACATTACTTGTGGATGGCGATGATGAAGTGCTTTGCCCACTATCAACGCTACTGGCAGAAGGCGTACCGTTGGCATTGGCGCCTGAAAAATTCAGTCCCAAACTTTGCAGTGATTGCATAACATCTTGCATAAATGCACCGCCACCCTTGCCCGATACACGCGAGCTATCGTTATCGCCGTCTCGGTCATTTTTTGTAGGTACGCTGACGCTGCCGGTTTTTTGAGTTGAGTACAACCTTGATAATGAACTGATACCCGAAATGTCCATAATTATTCACCTTGATATTTAAATAATGATTTAAAGCGGCAAATAATTGCCGTATTTTTATCAGTAAATTGCCTTAACGGCGGCATTTCCAGTTTATTTGACCGTTAAATCAATGCTTATTTTATACCAGCAACAGTTATGCCAAATTAATGAGTCTCGGAAAATCAATATTTTATTTTTTCAATCGGTTGCAGGCTAGAAGCACAGCTAAATTTTGAGTTTTTGGGACGTCCCTATTGGAAAGTCCCAAATGCACTATTTGATTTTGAGAGTTCCTGACCTCTTTAGCCACTGATTGGCTTTTCCCGAAACCCATAATTGGGCGGATTTGTCGGACTTGCAGATGCTGTCCAAAAATGCGGTGGATATGCTGAACACGGCGGCGATATGTTTGAATTCCTGTTCGCTATTTTGTCGACCACCGAATGATGACCGACCCATGCCACCCGTGTGTCCTCCGGACGAACCGCCGCCCCTTCGCCCCCCGCCTCGAAAAGTATTACCCATGCCAAAGCGCTGCATGTCGTTACCGGATTCGGTTCTTTCGCCGAACTCCTGATCTGGATTAGCTTCTCGTCGACGCGACAAGCCGGATCCCGCCAATAATCGATGACCGCCTTTATTCAATACCAGCAAATACTTGTCGCCCGGTGGCGCATATTCCCAGATTGCCGTGCGAACATAAGGAGAACTGATTCCGTAAGGGTCGTCGTCCTCGCTGCCGGTCACTACCAACAAAGGAATGGAAATATTTTTGTAGTGGGGCGCTAAGTTTCCCTGCGCCATATCCACGGACGGGCTGAATATAATCGAGGCAAGCGGTTTAAAATCCTGCGCTTGCGGCAGACCGGTTTCGAATTTCTCGCCGATCATCGCCGCCGTTGTTTGCGCGCCGATGTCGTAACCGGCAATGACCAATCGTGACAAATCCGCCGCTTTAAACAGCCCCTGCCCGGCCTTTGCCCGCAATTTGAGTTGCGCGTAGGCCCAGAGCAAGTGGTTGATGCGTTTTTTCAGTGATGCTTGCGAGAAATATTCATGTCCGAGGTAGTGCAGTTCACTGTTTCTGACAGCCTTTGACGATCTGGATTTATCGGCATCGGACGAATCATCCTCATCATCTGGTGATTCTGAGCTCTGCTCATCGCCCGGTCTTCCATGCATCGGTGCCAGTTCTTTAAGCGCTTCTCTGATCTCAACCGGCTGTACGCTAAAAACCGCATAACCGGCCTTGGCCCATGTTTCCCGCCAGAGTCGGCCTCCGTCTGCTGACTCGCCTAAACCCGGCAGATAAATAATCAACGGATAAACGCCAGGAGCCGTCGGTGCAAGCATTGAAATATCGACGTCTTGACCATCGTGCCGCCACGTTTCACGAACCGAAGCAATCGTATAGGTCTGCCCAGCAGAGTAGCCGCCCTCGGCAATAATCTGACCTGTTTTCTCGGACAGCTCTTCCAGGCTCGGCGGAGACTGGCGAAAGAAACATCCGGTCAGAAAAACTGCACAAGCGATACCCGCTAGAAAATAAGCCGTCGTTCGGTAGGTATTGTTCATAGCATAGTGTTATGGAATGGGTGTAAGTAAATATTGAACGCAGATTTACAATGAAAATCCTAGGCGACCGACATAACTCAAAAATGACGGCTTTCGTATAATTCGGCTGCTGCCTTGAAATTCATGCAGTGTTATTTAGGAGGAGCCGGTGGCGGCGAACCCGGAGGCGGCGGCGGTATATGCGTGACTGGCGACACGGCTCGTTGAGGTGTTCCGCCCGAAAATTGCCCAGCCGACACAGGAACCTGATGGCCTTTGGCATACATGCATTGAATATAAGCCGCATCATAGCGCTGTTGCCCTTCGTACATAGAGCTGCCGGCGGCGCCGGCACCGACGAGACTGCCGGCTACCAAGCCGCTGCCGGCCCCGATGGCGGCACCGCGTCCTCCGCCGAATGCAGCACCCGCTGCAGCGCCCAGCGCCGTACCGACTGCGGCGCTAGTGACACCGCTGCTCACCGCCGCTTGATTGGGTGTAGTGCCGCCTACCTGGGAAAAAGCATATTGCTGACAGACAGCATCGTCGTTACGAAACTGCTCGAAAGGCATTCCTGTACCTGGCAGCACCATAACGCTGGGGCCGGTGGGCAAACTGACGCAACCGGTTACTGTCAGCATAACCGAGACCGAAAATACTAGGGGAAAACGTGACATACGTGGACTCCTTAACGAGGTGCGGAAGGTATCGGCTCAACCTGTTGCCAGCCTTGCGGGCATTCCTTGATATAGGGGTAATAGCCTTCGGGGTCGTTGCAGTAATACCAGTAACCGGATGGATTCTGTTGGACAACCGGTGGGGCTTGCTGGATGTAAACCGGCGGTGCTGCCGGTACGGCAACCACGGCGGGCGGGTAGGCGTAGTAAGGGGAATAGTAAGGCGCGCCATAGTAGCCCAGACCATAGCCTAGACCCAGCCCTAAACCAAATCCGCCATAATAGCCTCCATGTCCATGCCCCCAGCCGCCACCATAGTGACCGCCGCCATGTCCTCCGCCGCCTCTCGCCCATGCGGAATTACTGGGTATCGGGCCGATCAGGATGATAACCAAACATGTCACTGTGATTTGTTTCATTAGGAGTCTCCATCCCACAAACGCGGGATATTCTTAAAAAATTTAATCCGACGAAATAACGCCGAAAAGATATATTCGCTGGTTTACCCAGATAAATTAAATAGATGTCAGTCTAGAAATTTCCAGGTAAACAGTTTCAATTTGTCTTTGAAAAATTATTACTTAGCAGCCTCTATGCGATAGCCTTTCGAGGTCATGCAGGTTTGCATAATCTCATTTTTTCTCA
>DATBQC010000100.1:0-1986 GCA_036561065.1 Methylobacter sp.
ACGGCTAGATCGATTTCCGGCATTTTTACCCTAATACCGATGCCCTGATAGCAAAGCGTCGCTATTTTAGGATTGGCAGTATCTCGTTCGGCGATTTGAAAGACAGCGTTAACCCTGATGAGCTCAACGACCACAAACTTCAAAATTTTATTTAATGCGCCTTCTAATTTAGCAAGCTTTGGCAGTTTCTTTTTTAACAGGCTTATCACTTTAGCCAATGCAGGTTTAAGAATCTTCTTTAACAGCGGATGTTGTTCGAGGAGACGTTTCACATCCTCGGGCAACGTTGCATTTAACAAATCGGTAAGCAAGGCAGAAAGCAATGTATCTTGCTTGAATGAGCAGCAGCGTATTTTGTAGGTGCAGGAGCCCGGTAGTTCCGGCGGAATAGGTTTCGGAATCTTATTCGGTTTATGAATGGTAACCAGTACTGCCCGATAGTCCGGAATTTCGCAATTTTTACCTTTACATTTTGCTGCCGTAAAGCCTTGCCCCGAGGTATCGAAAACTAATCTTGCGCCGAACCCCTCAAGGCCCAGATTCATTAAGCGTGCCGCTGCTTTTGAGCGCCTGCACGATAGGACATCGTTATGTGCTTTTGAACCGGTTTTACTGCAAGACCCGGTAATGGTCACTTTCAGAATATCATCCCGATTCCGGGACAAATGTTCTCGGATAAAAATAGTCAGATCGGAAAGGGCCGCTCTATGCACTTCTTTGCGCGGCTCCCATTCGTTGACGTTATAGTGTGTCAGGTGCATGGCTTTTAAAGCATCCGGTGTTTCGCCGGTTCTGTCATCCGCTTTACCTTGGGCTAATGAGCCTCCAGACTTAAAGGTCGCTTTATCTTTTTGTGAAATCCGATCGGGATCCGGGATTTCCACGCCTGAACAATCTAATTGAGCTGGATTATTAGGCAGAGCTTCTTGTTCCGTCCATAACTCGCCTTGATTTTCTGTTTCTGCCGTCCATCCTTGAGTTTCTTCCAGATAGGCTTGGACGAAGTCTTCCAATTCCGGTGTTGCCGCTTCATTTTCCGTCAATCCGCTGGTCAATTCTCCCGCAAACTCTGCACTGATTGCGTTTTCGTGCTGTTCGGCTGCTTCACGGCAAAGACGCGAAATTTGACGAAGATAGACAGCCGGTGAAATGTTCTGTCCAATGGCGCGAATCGATCGCCGACCAGCCTTACCGAGCAGCGCGGCAAGCACCACTTGACGCAGGTTGGAGGAAACGAGTTGTTCGTGGAGGGCAAGCATTGCCGGCATTGGCCCAAGCTGATGTGAGATCTCATCTGCCGCCAAATTCGCATACTCCGGTGTTAACGCCGGTCGAATCCCGGCATAAGGATCCATTTCGTAGGAATTGCCGAACGAAGTTTCTGTATTAGGGTAAGCGTCGATCAAGCTCTCTTCACTCTGCCAGCCAGCCGATTCATTGAGTTCCGACAGTATCTCGGACAGCGCGCTCAGTTCCGGCACGAACTCTTTTTCGCCCATTTCTTGACCGAATTGTTCTGAGTTGCTCGGAAAATAAGTGTGTTCCGTTTCCCAAACACCAGGATTCGCTTCGCTAGGCATTATCTCAAATACACTGGACTCGTACCCACCTGAAGATATGTTTTCTGTAGTATTCAAAAAGCTATCTTCGCTATCCTCATTATCATATGGATTATTTATTTCATTAGTTTCAAATACTCCCTCATTTGACCACTTACGGTACTCGTATTCATCTGAAGATAAACTTTCCGCAGCGTTTAAAAAACTGCTTTCGTTGGTTTCAAATACTCCCTCATTTGACCATTGTTGGGGTTGTTCATTAGAAGACTCAGGTGTTGGTGAAAAGCCGCCGAAAGATGATTTTCCGTTCCCAAATTCAAATGGCCCCTCTTGTTGTTCAGAATTAGGTATTTGCATTTCGTTCTCTCTAACGTAGTGTCAACCAATCAACTCATTCCCTAAAGTACTTTGAAACCCAACATAAGGA
>DATBQC010000101.1:0-4325 GCA_036561065.1 Methylobacter sp.
CATCGACGACTTCTTCCTCCATGATGCCATGCTCGCTGCTGTAGGTTTCCAGCAGGTATTCCATGACTGTGACCAAAAAGCCCGCCGTGCCGCAGGTTGGATCAGCCACCACTTCATCCGGTTGCGGATCGAGCAAGCGCACCATCAATTTGATGATATGTCGCGGGGTACGGAACTGGCCGTTAATACCGGCGGTGGACAGTTTACTAAGCAGGTATTCGTATAAGTCGCCTTTAGTGTCTCCGGCTTCCAGCGGCAGCGCGTCGATCATTTCTATGGCTTTGACCAGCAGACTGGGCTTATCGATAGCCAAACGCGCATCTTTCATATAATCGCCAAAGCGGCTGTCGCTTGTATGCAATCTAAAATGTTTGAACACTTCATCGCGCACCACGTTCATTAGCCGCTCGGCATCTTCGATATGGCTGAATTGGCTCCAGCGCAGATGTTGTTCGTTGTCTTTAAAACGAGGGGTATAACTAAAGTCGGCGGTGCGTGAGGCACGTTTTTCATCGCGGCTTTCGTTAATATCCAGCAGACGGGCAAACATCAGAAAAGTGATTTGTTCAATCACCGTTAAGGGATTGGCAATGCCGCCCTGCCAAAATTCCAGCCAGAGTTTGTCGATTTTGTTTTTTAAGTCGCCGGTGATCATAGTTAGGCTGTCTTTTTCTTAGGTAAGGTTATTGGGCTGCTATTATCGGTTGTTTGCCGAAACTGTCCACAATGACGAGTAAATCATTGACCTGATTGTTAGCAAATAAGCTGTCCAGTTCGCCAAGGGCGGCAAAGGGCATTTGGTAAAGGCTGTTGACTTCAATGGCGCCGCTTTGGGCTATCTGGCGTTTTAACAGACTTAGAAACTGCACCTGGCGGGCATTAAGGCTCGGGTATTGTTGAATGAAGGCCGCAAAATGTTGGTTGACCTTGTCGGCATCCATCCCGACGATGGAGCGCAGAATCTGTTCCATCGGGGCAGCGGTATCGTAAAAGCCTTTCAGGATATTCAAGTCTATGTCGGGATGCTGAGTGTGGATCAGCGCGTTGAGGTTGTCCAGTTCCGCTTCGCTTACTGCTGTTCCGTTGCGGATTTTTTGCAGCACCGGGCTTTGCTCGAACAATTCTTTTAACGCCTGTTCGACTTTAATGCGATAACTCGCCATATCGACGGCTTTTAAATAGGTGCCTTGCCGTTCATGTATTTCATCGCTGTCGGTGATGTCGATAACCGGGGTTTCAGGTCTTGGGCCTATGCCTTTGTCGCGATATTGCATGATGCTGCGCAGCTCGATACGTAGTTGCTCCAGCTCATCCAACGAGGCCGCCTGCCACCATGATGGTTCTCGGCATTGTTTGATGGTACCGGCTTTGGCTTTAACCTGGTTCAAGTTCATTTGCAATTGCCAGAGCTGGTTAATCGCCTCCCCGGTCAAATCATCGGAGGTGCCGGATTTTAGCAGTTTTTGCTGCTGGATTTGGCTGATCAGTAAATCCCACTGGTAGGCGTCACTATGACCTCTGACATCCAGCCATTGCATTAGCGGGGCAATCTCGGTTTCCTGCAAGATGATGGTATTGGCATTGAACTGGCGGATGGTTTCCAGGTCACTCATCTGGCGCTTAACTTTCCACTTGTCACGCACCGCCAGGGTTTTATCGTCAAGGCTGTTGATGGTTTTATGCAGCCATTGCGCCAGACAGTCAAAAAAATCCGGTTCGGCGTGGTGTAGAGCGGTTTTTGCCAGCGTCAGGCGCGTTTCAAACAGGCGTTGCATCAGCGATTTTGGCTGGCTGATGGTGACTTCGCGCTGTTTCATACCGTGGTATTCGACCACGCCCCAGTGATCGAAAATCTGGAAATGTTTTTTGTCTTTGCCGGGGCCAAATAAGTCTTTGCACAGACGGGTGCCGCGTCCGACCATTTGCCAGAACTTGACCGGCGATTTTACCGGACGGGCAAACACCAAATTGACGATTTCCGGCACATCGATGCCGGTGTCGAGCATGTCTACCGATATGGCAATAGTGAGCTGGTCATTACTGCCTTGGCCTTTGAAGTCGTCGATCAAGGCTTCGGCACGCGGATCGTAGTTGTCGATCACGTGACAGAATTTACCGCCATATTGGGGATATAGCTCATCAAACAGTTGCTCAAGCAGTTTGGCGTGCTTGTGGTTGCGGGCAAAAATGATGGTTTTACCCAGTGTCTGCTCGTCAGCCTGACGAATACCGTTTTCCATCAGGTTTTGTAGGATTTTGCGGTTGGTGTCTTTGTTGTAGATGGCATGATCGATTTCTTGGGCGTCAAAATCCAGACTGTTTGGGTCTATGCCTTTATCTTCCAATTCGGCAATTTCTTCCGCTGTTAGCGCATGACCTTTAATGCCATCGCGCAGAAATTTGGTCGTGTGTTTAACCACCTGATACGGCACCAGATAGCCTTCTGCTACGGCGGTTTCCAGTGAGTAATTACAGGTGGGTTGTTTGAAATCACAGCTAAACAATTGACAAGTAGAGCGACTGACCATTTCGACCGGCGTAGCGGTCAGGCCGACTTGCAGAGCATCAAAATATCGGAACAGGTCGCCATAGATGTTGTAAATGCTGCGGTGGGATTCATCGGCGATGATCAGATCAAAGAAACCGGGGTCGAATTTATCAAACAACCTGATCATAGCCGGATACGTGGCTATAAAGATCCGGTTATGGGAGTCCTGTACGCTTTTACTGGTCAGTACGGTAATAGGTGCAGATAGATATTCGCTGTAGGCATTTTTAGCCTGTTTGCGCAGCTCGCGGCGGTCACACACAAACAGTACGCGCTTGACCCAACCGGCTTTCATACAGACATCGGTCAGGGCTATCGATAAACGGGTTTTGCCGGTGCCGGTGGCTTGTACCGCCAGGGCTTTGCGTTGCTTGGTTTCAAAACGCTCGCTGATACGTTTTAGGGCTTCATGTTGATACAGGCGATCACCCAATATATCGGCTTTAGCTGAGACGCTGTTCAGCGGCTTGCGCTCAGTCCTCTGCCGCACTTGATATTGCAGGCTGGATTTTGAATAAAAGCCGTAAAGTTTACGCGGGGGGTAATTTTGTTCGGGATGGTCATCCCAAATCCAGATGTCATGACCATTGGTATAGAAAATTACCGGGCGCTGGCCATGCATCTTCTCCAAGCCATCAGCATAGTGTTTGGCTTGATGTCGCCCTTTTTCTGCATCGACAGCGGTTTTTTTGGCTTCGACGACAGCTAGCGGTTTGCCGTTATCATCCCATAACACATAGTCGGCATAGCCTTCGCCGGTTTGGGTAGGCTGGTGTTGTACTTTTTCTTCCAACGTCACTTGGTCGGTATTGGACATCTCCCATCCGGCTTCGGCCAGTTGCAGGTCGATCAGCTGTTTGCGGGTCGCTGCCTCATCAAAATGTAGCTCGTTAGCAACTTGCTGGCCTTTACTGGTCGCCTGTTGCTGGAGTTGAGACAATTCAGCTTCGGTACGCTCCAGTTGAGACGCTTTTTTGCGCTCGGCTTCCTGTTCGGCCAGCATAGCCTGCATCTGCGCTTCCTGTTTGGCGTATTGTTCCAACAGGGCTTTGCGTTCTTTTTTGTAGTCCGCTTTGGCAGACTGAGGCGGCTTGGGTTGCTCGAAATCCTGAATGGTTGCGACATCGCCTGAGGTATAGGTGGCAAATAACCAACGGCCCAGATCAAAAGCTTCTTTCAGCAGCCACTGAGCGCATTGTTCGGTTATCTTGTCGCCATGAGCGGCTTTGTTGCCGTAAATACGAATGGAATGGAGTCTATCCACAACAACCTTGGGCGTAACCGCTTCAAAGGCAGCGTTACTGAGCAGTTCCATGAAGGTTGACATCGGCGGCTTGGGCAAGCTCAGTTCGCTATAAACAATGCTGACACTGCATTCGGCAAAACTGCGCAGTTTGGTCAGTGCGCTTTGCGGATCAGCCTGCGCATACTGTTCGGCAAAACCGGCTAAACTGGCTAGTTCGGGCCAAGTGCCCCTTAGGAATTCAAAGTTTTGTGATTGCATAATATCTGTTCTGTCCATGTCACTCTTCGTAGCGAAGAGTGTGCCAACTTTACTGAACGTCTAATTTTTCCATCCAGTTTGATAAGGTTTGATAGTTGGGCAAACCCAAAAGCTCTGCCGCTTCTTTCTTACTCCCAGCCGTTTTTTTAAGTGCTTGGGTGATATATTTTCTTTTTATGCCGTCCAAAACATGTTGTACATCAATGCCGTCGCCTATTTCAGGTAGTTCCTTGGTTGTTTTGAGCAGAGGCCGTTCAATCATGGCCTCTTGTA
>DATBQC010000102.1:0-13792 GCA_036561065.1 Methylobacter sp.
CTCGCCCTGGTTCCTTCTCTCTAGTGCTTTCTCAACTCATTCAACAGTGCGCGAAGAAACATATAATTGGTGGAGTCATGGAGGTTCCTTCTCTCTAGTGCTTTCTCAACTCATTCAACAGTCATTTCCTCGTAAAGTTTCGGAAAGCTTTTTTAGCTATGTTTTGCGAGCGATTATTTTCGCATAATTTTTGGATCGACATCTGAGTTAGTTTTTAAACCATAAAGAACAAATCCGGAAAGCTTTTACGAGAGATCCCCGTTATTTTTACATCATCTAACTTCTCGCATTTCATTATCCAATTTCACGATCAGTAGAGGGTCGCCTAATCCGCACTAAGAGAGGTCGCCGGGTGCCTTTCCACTTAAGGGGATTGATGGTTTTGCGGCGACTACCATCAACCGGCTTCGCGAGTGACTAGGTCCTCAACAGGAGGTAAATCCTGTTCGACATTGCTGTCGGCGTTTAGGCCAAGGAATTGGCCTTGTATGATTAGGTGACCCTCTGATGATCGTGAAATTCTTTACTTCTTCTTCCTGCTCTTCGCTGCTACTGCGACGCGATTCAAAGTTCCGGTCTTCTTTTGCCAGATTGTCATATCACAACCAGTTCGATTAAGCATATGGTATGCTGACACGAAGTCCGTGGGGCGATTGTTGCTGCATACGCGAGCACCGTTACTATTTACATTCGGATTCTGGCAATGGAACATGCCAGTCCGGATATTATTATTCTTTGGATCTCGATGTCCACAAATATGGCAATCCTGAGAAACGAATTCCTCACTGATTTCACTGAGAACGATGCCATAAGCTTGCGCTGCGAGTTCAATGGACTGCTTTAGCTCGTAAAGCGGGGCCCGAGGCACGAACCTACGAATACTCCTATCTTCATTGGGCTCGATGCCACCATATTCGCCGACGAAAATGGTGCCACAACCTGACTTTCGTGCGAACTTTATAATCTCCGCTGCGGCCTGCCGGCAGGCATTATTCGTAATCCGTCGCTCGAGACCGTCGAGATCGGTAACGGGGCGAAGAAGTCGCTTCCTTCCGTGTCCGTGAGACCCTCGGCCGAGTTCTCCTCGCTTCAAAGCGTCTTGAAGACTCCTGCGCCTTACTCGGATCTTCGCTCGTTGCTTCTCCAGCTTATTACCGCTGGTGATATACTTCCAGTTCCCTTGATTATCGATAGCTGTGAGCAAATTTCGAAGTCCGCGATGCACGGCAACGACTTTGTTCTTGTCGACTGTATCCGGAATCGCCGGCTTTGGAATAGAATATGCAATTAGCGCATACCACTTGCCTCGGCTTCCGTCGGCACGACGAGCGCGCTGATCATAAGTTATCTTGAGATCGGCTCGCTTCACGGCAGGATCGCCTTCGGCAATTTGCCGCAAGATTCCCCACTTCATGCCATTAGTTGGTCTTTCACCACCATGATGAAACGGGCGGATTATCGCGCGTCTCTTCCCAACCATATGCTGGCGTGTGCTGTCGAGCATCATCGACAACACTATCTTTCCATCTTCATTCAGCTCGATACCCCACTCTTCACCCGATGACCGCAACATAATTGGCTGGCCTCGGCGCATCGTGGGAAATCCATCCTCACCGTTGGACTTCGACCACTTCTTCCATGCCGAAAATCCAGCTTCTGCCCATGCAGACTGCATACCCCCAGGAATCTGGATGTTCGCGAACTTCTGGACTGCCTTATCCTTATGAGCGGATGCCCACTTCTTAAATCCCTCGAGTTCCTGTCCGGCAAATCCATAAGACAAGGTCCTCAATGACTTCTGTGGTCCAGGCTCTTTAGCGCTCTTTGAGGCGATATGGACACCGATAATAGAAGCATTGATCAGCCGATGAGCTATCGCGCGCCGCTCGCGAAGAATCTGTCCGAATTCGTCCCAAGAAATACCGAGCGGTCTCTCAAATTCGACTCGAATCACACGTGTAATTCGCTCTTCCTTTGCAGGAGTCTCGGACTCTGTCGTCTCAGTCTTGATCGCTTCCATGTGACTTCACTATTCAAGCGAATTCGTAATCTACGTCCAGTTGAACTGACCCCGGTCAGTCGTCTTCGTCCTCATGTGGAACTAGAAGACCGGCCACTTCCTGTGCTGAAGGAAGGCGCATGTTCTCAACAGTGCTTCGCACTAAGGACAAATACTTGCGCTGATTCCGTCCCTCTCGCGTATCTTCGATAAGATCGCGCTTTCTATATGCAAGGTCGGCAGTTGCCTTAACGCGCCGCTGCTTTGCAGCAAGTCCCTTTACTTGATTGGACAATTCCACAGCAATAATTTCACCGGGCTGGTCGAGGATCCGTACGCCATCTTCGTTGGTATCCCAACCGAGCTCATGACGCTCCCGTAGCATCTTGCTGATATGACCGTAGCGGGACTTGAGCTTGCGAACTTCAGAATGATCCTTCGGCGGAATTTTCTTGAGATTCCGAACGGCACACACGATCTCTTGCGGGGAAATTCTGACCCCCGGCCGGTTCTCATGGCGCCAAACCAAGAAATGAACGACCTTCTCCGTATCGGACATCGGATTGGTCGGAATAATGTACTTAGATGATCCCATTTAGATTTGCCCTTTTTGATGAAGGAATTCGTCGTATCGTTCTATCAACTTGTACGCATTATTTACACTTCTGAATTTCTCCAGAACATGATCTTGTCCACCGTGCTTGTCCGGATGATTGTCTGCAGCGAGGCGGCGATATGTCCTTGATATCAATTTCATATCAGGACGCTTACCAGGTTTCGGAGCATCGAGCCCAAGATCTCGGAACGCTAAGATAACTTGTCGTCTGAGATTTTTCTCTTCTCCATCAAGCATATTTTTATTAGCAGTTACTGTTTCACGTCGTGCCGCGGATTTTACTTTATACTGCTTGATCAGGATTTTAAGCTCGACTATGAATTCTGTTCTCAACGTATCGGAATCAAGTCCATCTTCACCAAGTTCTTCAGCAAAAAGCTTGGACGCGAGAGCTTCTATTTGGATCCAATCAGTCGACTTGCGTGCACCTGGCTTCCGTTTATAAAAAATACCATTTTTGCTGTGGACTTCGTCCGATTCATTGAGAATGGACTGATGGATCTTCTTGAAACATTCTTCTATATCTTGACCGCGCAATTCCGCGATTTTTCTCGCTTCAAAGAGCGTTTTGCGGGCTTGGCGAAGAGACAGACCCTCTTCTATGAGCTTCCAAATATGGTCTGAGGCATTGCGCAGCAAATATTTCCTATTTTGCAAATCGTATCCAGAAACATCCGGAATAATGTGTCGCATATCTTCAAATCGGAAATCTTTCCCTCCGGCCGTCATCGCCTCATATATTTCTTGCTCGAGTATCGCCTTATCTCTTTGCGAAGTAATTGATGTATACTTTAGAACAAGTTGGTCCACTGTATTTCTTTCAGCCACCGGATTTCTCCTTCTCCAGTGCTTTCACTCGTTTTTTTAATTGCTTGATTTCATCCCGATGTTGTTTCAAGACGTCATACATTTGTAGAATCAATGAATTGCTATCATTATTATCGTGTAAAGCAAGATCGGTTATTTCTTCGGATTCGATATCTTCTGTTGTTATACTGGAATCAGTCGTTTTGACTAGTGCATGGCCATAAGATGGCTCCAGCATCAAGTATAGTAAGTCGCTTTCAGCGGCCGTGCCTATTGCATCTTGGATTTTCTGTTTATCGCCTTGATAAACCACATCAAGGCGATTACCGAATTGAATGATAAATCCTAATTTTTCAAAATGATTTAATACGGCAATTTGCCAAATGACATCGAAATTTAATGGGAATATTTCTACTCTCTTAAGACGACGCGGCTCACATAGCCGAAATAGAGCTTCTTCATAATGATAAATACGGATCCTTACAATGTCAGGGAATTCTGTGGAAATATAAGCGGGAGGTGGTTGGCACGAAGAATATAATTCTACGGTTTGCTCATGTTTTGATATTCTAGATCCTATCCTCTTATATAGTTTAAATCCGTATTCAGATTTAGATTCAAAATCATGACTAATGATAGCTCTTGCTACATGTGCTCTTCGGACACCTGAGTATTCAATTGCGTTTTTCCCCGTTATGTGATATATTGCTTCTGCGACCGTGACAATTTTTCTATTGGCTAAGAATTCCTCAAGAGATGACTGCCATCCATCCGGCAATAAATCAAGTTCTTTAAGCCTATTCTTATATGATTCTTCTGCTTTATCTGGATTAAACCCGAGTTCTGGATCTATGCCAGAGTCCTGATCCCGATCTGTATTTTCTACTTCAATGCCCGAGGAATTATCAGGCAGCACTTCTTGAATGATAGAATCTGTCTGCACCAGTGATAAGCCAGATCCTGCATCGGCAGGAATAAATCCATCAACATTGGTGTCCAGAGTATCAATGTTTTGTTGACCTTCCACTTCAACAAAATCATTTTCCTCCTCAACAATATTGATTACGTTATCTTCATCAGAAGAAATTGCCTCGCTCGATTCATCATTCAAATCTTCAACAGACTTATTTATTTTGATAAACTCTTTGGAAGTCTTGGACTTTCTAAATCCGTTCTTCTTCAAAATAGCAGCAATTATTTTATTGTCTTTCCCGTCTGGGGATGGTTCTAGTCCTAAGACTTCTCGCAGAATGCCATTAGTAGTTACAGATGTCTTATCAGCTATATAAATGACAATAGGACCATTCCATTGTTCCATCTTATCGTCAGGTATATCCTGTACAACATCTAGAGCCTCAGAATTTTCAAAATTTTGGATTTTAGGCTCAATTAACTTAATAAGATGGACTTCACCATCTTTATATTTTGCAACATGAGGCCCGAACCCATTCGTTATATTAGTTTTGGTAGTTCCAGGTACTACAAAGACAGTAGTTGATCTGCCTCTTTTTACAATACAAGAAACCGGCTCCAAACCAAGATTCTCAAGCCAAGACTTGACATCAAACACATGGTCCGGGCGATTAAGATTTACTTGACCTTTGGAAAGAGCAGCAACAAATCCTGGAGTGACTAGTCCGATATCGAGTAGCCGTTCCATGACTCTGTCGGGCATCCATGTCTTCCAAGAAATGAAGGCATCTTCAGATTTCCCTGATCGATAATCCACGAAGCTTCCAGTATCTTTGATAGATAGTGAGACCATGGCAGCAGTGTCAGAAGATATGATGCCGACATGGTCCAAGCCCACTCTTCCGGTAGCTCCAATCGCATCCAAGGCGGACAATAATTCACTCACTTGCACCTTATTTGATATTGGATAAAAATGAGACGCGATGTCTTTGAATGACATTGGTCCAGTCCGTGCGAGCTTATCGAGAAATATTCTCGTAGCTTCGGCTAAGTTGCCTTCCACGAGGGCCTTTACATCCGTTAGCAGTCAATTTACAGATCCAAGATAAGAGAAGCAGAATCGGGCGTCATTGGATGTAAAGTTCTAAGACCATGGAAAATGATGAACAAAAGGAGGCAGTCATGACATGATAGGAGATTAGTATGTCCAAAAGAAAAATCGGACTGACGCGCCGACTCCAAAATCAGTATCAAGCTATCTTGAGAGGACAGGGATGCCTATATACTTATTGTTATTATCGAGGAATGAGTCCTAATTACGTAGCAAAATATAACGCTGTTGCCGCATTGTATTTTGCTAGGTATTTTGGAACCCGTAAAGGTGTGGATCAGAAGAAATTACAAAGGGTCATTCTTTCAAGCGAAGATCCAGTTATAATTTATAAGTATGCTTCCGTGGTGGAATGGGCAAATATAAAGCGATGTCAAATTAGAATAATTCAAATTGGTAATCCGAGCTTTATGAGAAAATTCGCTCTTAACATTAAAGGTGCGGAAGTCCAAAAACTGGAAGCATATGCGTTGATCATGGAAGTGATGGGCACATGATCGAAACTGTCGCATTGATTTTATTCAAACCAAGTATTAGAAAAATTTTGCTTCAGCATCGGAGCGATGACGCGCCGACGTTTCCCGATCATTATAGCCCATTCGGAGGAGCTATTGAGTTCGACGAAAGCCCAGAGGATGCCATACTCAGGGAGGCATTCGAAGAACTCACACTTGATATTTTTGATCTAAAGAAATGTGGATTAAAATTCATCGATTATTACGATAATGTATCTAATACTATTTTAAAGAAGCGCACCCATTTGTTTGTCGGGGAGACTGAAATGAATGAACCCGAACTTTTGCGCAGGCTTCGTGAAGGCAAAGGGCTCGCTTATTTTTCTTTCTGGGAAGCGACTCGAGTCAAAGTTGCTCGTGAAGATCGAGCTTTATTGCATCTCGCGAAAATGCACTTTAGAATCCAATGACAGAACCATCGGGCTTTTTCCGTGTTTCCATTCAAGATTCTGCAATAGGGTATTGGCTTCCAAAAGAGCCAGAAACTCGTAAGAAAGCACTGTCAGCCAGAGATATAATTTATCAAGCTGCCAATGATACTATCGTTAGTAATCGAATATCAGAATATAGCTTGATTGCCAGTCGGTTAATTGATAACATTCTGGCTCTAACTCTAGATCAAATTAGACTTAGACAAAATCGTTACGATGATCAGTTTTTAACCCAACTCCGCACGAAAAAATTCGAATCTCTTCGGAATGAGCTCATTACCACTAGATTACAAATCCATATTACAACCAATTCGACACAGTTAATATTTATTTACGTTCCTATAATAGCAATCGATATTATCGACGGCATTTTACGTAATTACTTGTGTAAGAAATGTGGGACTTTCATCATATCAGGTAACTTCATATCACATACAAGCAAAGCTTGTGATACTGCGCTCATCGAAAAAGTGATGACCACATGACTAAACCAGACGAACTTCAATGAACTCATTCACCAACTGCGGCGGGAATTTTTTCAATAACATCAACTAATTGGGCTCGTATATCTCTAATATTCTTAGTTGTTATTTTTCGATCACCCCACGAGAGAGCTTCTCGAATAACATCGGGTTTTGCTCCGGATCTTGTCGCTCTCACATATCTTGCGACATCCCACATGCCTCGCCTCCGCATCAGAGTCTCGAGTGCATCCATCTTCGATTCCACCCCATTCTCATCCACAGTTTCTTCTGCAGCAATTGTCTCCACTAATGAACGATTATCATCATGATTGCTAGGTGCATCAAGCGAGTCCTTTTCCATGTCCGCTCGCTTCTTCCTGTGAACGAGGTTTATACATACGTTATTAGCAACCATATACACATAATGCCCGAATGAAGATTTGCGAGGATCATGGGCACTTTTGCCGAAATTCTTATGAATGATAGCGAGATAAACTTCTTGAAGAAGCTCCTCCATAGAAATACCTTGAACTTTGAAGTACTTGTGGACAATTTTCACTATATCCATTCTCTTGATATTGACATCTACTCCAAGTGATGTCTTCCCGTCCTCGGCATATCTTGGCCATGGTAATCTCGACGAGGGCTGAATAGGGCTGCCAACCACTGATACTTCTCGGACCCTCACTGAGGAATCACCCTTCACGTCAGAGCCTTTCGCCAGGCCTTGTAGGCCTATGTAGGCGATCCAGCCTCATGCATTCGGCCCATTACCGAACGGGGGCTAGACCAAGGATATAAGTTTAACATAAAAACCCCATATTATGCAAGACGGGCTTGTGAATTCAATTAAAATGTGAAGGCAGTACGGTGTCAGATATGTCTCATGATAAGTCCGATTTCCTAAGAGAGTGTATCTCAGATCCTGCTTTGGTCGGGTCGGAAAAGATCCCCATGGATAAATTCACAGCGGCTTTTTGCATCGGCCGTTGCATGAATCGTTCCTGTGTTCGCTGCGGGCTTAATAATTCGACATTCGATCGGCGCGTTCGAAATTGGGAATCCATGCTTTTCACGAACGTGCCGCGGGCATCGGAGGATGATCCGAAATACTCAAATATCAGAGCAAAGCGCTTTCTACCTACTAATCCAGTTGTTGAAGTTGGTTCTGCGGTACCAACGCAGGCCACGGCACCAACATTCCGATATGCGATAGATCCAGGTATTCCAAAGGTGGACGATGTAGTAATCGGACATACATTGGATAATTCATCGTCCACAGATTGTGGACGATCTGTGGACGATGAATTATCCACAAATCGTCCACAGACTATAGAAAAAGATAACACAGAACAATCAGAAGTTGATTCTGGACAAGAAGTTGCCCCGATGAAAATACCGATAAGTAATACGCCTTTCAATCAAGGCGCAATTCTACCTGGCGGTCCCCCTAAGGTAGAAAAACCGAATACATCAACCAAAGAACCTGGGTCAGTTTTCATATTTGACGACGAATAATATGAACAATAAGATACAAAAACCAGAGGAAATTGAGAAGATAACCTGGGGTGAAGACCTGCATCTTGTCTGGCAACAGAGCGGGGGGAGAGGACCCCTAGCCAAAGAATCCGGCGAGCGACTGTTTTCCCGGTATGTTATTGCTATCCGCAAGGAATTGGAGACCAACGAAACCGTCCGAGAAATAGCAACAACAAGCACGCCAGCTATCTCTGGAAGAGATATGATGCTGGAAGCTCTATCATATCTAATAAATCCAGCATCAGCAGAAATATTCGAAAAAGCAGTGTGCTTTATCCTTGAGGAACTCGACAGATTACGTACTAATCCAGCTAGCCTCTATGTCGTAGATGTCAGCACGGGGCTCACGGTCATCCCTATAGGAGATGGTGATATTTATCAGCCGCCTGACCTCGTTGATGATTTTGGCAGGCTAAGGAAAGCCACACCTATTATTCATCCGCGAATGTCTTCGGGATTAGCACTGGCAGCTGCTTCTGCGCATAAAATGAATGCGATCGCAGAATTATCGCAATCAGATCCATTAGCTAAAATGGCATATGAGCACCTCATTGATCAAGACAGTGTTGCCAGAAGTGCAACAGAAATGCTGTTAAAATCAGGAATACAAGATTGCTCAGAAGGTGAAATGGTAGAAATCGAATTCGGCCATGAATCTATAGCTTCAGGTCCGACTCAATCACAAAATTTTTCTTTTCACCGCCGAGAATTACTCAGTCGAATATTAGTAAAAAGAATTATCGCTTTGCTAGATGGTATTGGATCTGCGACAATTCTCGAAGCAAAGAAAATAGATGGTTCAAAGAAGCAATGGTGGAAAGCAAAAATTCGCCTCAAGCAAGCACATGTCCTGAATTCATGATTGCTTCATCAATGGCAGCATTGAGAGCGGTCCTGAATTCATAAACTCCTACAATATGCATGCTCGCTAATTTAATTGATGCTTCTTGTATGGGTTTCGTCCAACCACGCAATCTGAATGTTACATAAACACCAAGGGGTAATGACGGAATTATATCTGATTGATCTATGAGTTGTTTGCCAGCATCCCGAAATAAAGTGAGGATTCTCGAGCATGCATCTCTTATTTCTGCATTCATGCGCAACGATCGGGAAGGATCGACGAATCTTTCCGGTGACAATTGCGGAATCCACACTGAAATTGGATTCATGATTTGATATAAATCAACAGTTCCAGCTCCAAGTAATATGGGGGTGACAGTATGGACTAAACAATGGGGGGCAGTTATTCTCAATGCAAGCTGCGAGACAGTTTCATCACACCAAGCAACAGTAATCTGCCCATGTTCAAAGAATCGAGTTGATTCTTTAGACTGAATATGAGTGATGGCAGAAGATGAATTAATCACTCAAACATTCTCCAAGATCGGGATTCAACTGGCCCACATGCAAAATCACCTTGATAATTACCGCTCTGTTTATAACTTCTAACATCACCAACAATTGTATGGAATCTAATTTGGCAGAATTTCATACCAGGATAAATAATTACGGGGTGGATGGCTGTGACTTCAAGCGTATACTGGCCGTTGAAACCTGGATCACCAAATCCGGCCGTAATGTGAATTGCGATAAAGAGGCGCCCGATTGATGATTTTCCGTCGAGAATTGGAACAAAATTGTCTGTCCGAATTCGTTCAGCAGTATGCATTAAATAGCCAATTCCCGGTTTAAGGAGAAAACCGGTTTCTTTATTCATGCGATAACGCTGAACTGGATTTTTCTTCTTTGCGTCAATGATCCCGCCCACTCCCATATGGTCAAATTGCTTTATACCGGTTGGCTTTAAGCCATGTCCAGGTGGAAGACCAGCAAAACATGAATCTGATGGGTATTCAAACAATCCACTGACAACATCCTTGTAGACGGCTATTTCATCTCCAAGTGTGAGATCATATGAAGCAGGATTTAATCGGCTATCATCATTGATGTGAGATGAATCCCATGGATCAATAACGATATCCCCTCTTGCAACCATTTCTCTTATCTCGAGGCCAGATAGGATTCCTCCATTTTGATTAGTATTCATCTGATAGACAGTACGCTAAAGAAGTATTGTTTAAAATGGAATCGAAAGGACCGGATCCGAGAGATATAAATTTAATAGATGAAATGATTGGAAAGATCACTGACAAACAAATAAAAGAAATACTAGAAGAACTCGCCCGGCGTGAGGTAGAACTTCTTTTAGATTCGAGAATCTCAAGTACCCCCGATCTAAAAGAAGTATCAATGTGGAATATTGCTGCGTTGTGTGCTGCTTCAAATAAGATTAAGTCATAAGTCGATATCCTGATTTATTTAGAATCGATTTTGCGGTCTTTTGCTTTGTCTCTTCATAATGTCACCCCAACTTTCACAGCCTTTGTGACTTTCTATCTAAATTGATCCAGATGAAAGATATGGATCCAGTCCTGTATAAAAATTATCCAAGGCCAAACATATCAGCCAAAAACAGAAATTTCTCCTGATGTATCCGGATTCCCTGAGATTCAGGAATAAGTATATTTCCGTCTAAACTAAGAACACGGATCAAAGTTTCGCCTTCTGCCAGAATCAAAACGGCATCAAGCTTCCTTGCAGCGCTCTTAGAAAGAGCGCATTTGATAGTCCAACGTAACACTTTTTCTGTTGGATCTATATAAATATCCGCCGTGGACTTCTGCGGCTCCGGGACTGGAGAAGTCGGACTTGGCTTAGGAGTTGAAGTGGGTGAAAGTGTTGGTGAAGGCAGAGGATCATCGAGATTGAACTCGACGTCGAATCCCAGCGCTGGACCGCGTTCAGAAGCGGCTTTTTCCATGGTAGGTGACATGGATTTGGGAGATGGAGCTCTCTCTTGTTGAATAGGCGGCGGCTCGGACTTCGGGGGAGGCACCGGTTCTTCCTGTGCCGGAGGATGGGATGATGAGTGGGCGGCGGCATCTACAAGAGCAAGAGGAGTTGCCTCCACGGAGGCAGGGGTCTGCACTTCTTCCGGTGTGGGAAGCTCAGGGCTCCCGTTGCGCCTAATATGTAGCTTCAGGAAATCGGGGATCTCCTGATAAATGCGGCCGTTTTCATAAATGGTGCCTTTCTTGAGATCATCCGAATAACTGCCGTCTTCTCGAATCTTCTTCGGATCCGCAGGTTCGCCTCGTGTCATCTTGAAGAAATCGTAACGGGCTCTCCAGTGAATATCGATTCCAGGCTCCGTCTCCAGCGGAACAACCCAATCACGACCGTGAGCCTTCGGTAGTTTCCATGGAGTAGTCATCCATTCATCGAGTTTCGGGACGATCGTCATCAGCCATTCCGGCTTGATCTCGAAAACAATTTCATCATGAACTGTCAGAACATAGCGACAGTATTGCTTCCATCCAAGCGTGCGAAGTTGCTTATCAACATAACACAAAGCGAATTTCAAAATGTCAGCAGATGTTGATTGAATGGTATAATTAATCGCACATCGCTCAGCTTTCCGTTTGATTGCCTGAATAGGCGAATCAATGGTTGGTATTGGTATACGGCGTCCAAAAGCTGTGAAGATGCATTTATTTTTCCTAGCAAATAATTTTTGAGCATCGACATAACCCATAAGGACGGGCACATCGCGCCGGAGGTTGTCCATATGACGCTGGGCATCTTCCATGGAACAATCGATATTCCTCTGGATGGCTCCGGCGCCGCCACCATAAATGAACGCGAAATTACATCGCTTTCCTCGGTTACGTTCGTCCTTGTTGACGTTCTGTTTGGCGAATAAAGTCCTCGCTGTAATAGAATGCACGTCTCCGTCGCCATGGAGGAAAGTCTTTGTCCAAATAGGGTCTCCAGACAGATTGGTGACAACTCGGAGTTCCTCACCGGAGTAATCGAGCTTCACTAGGAACCAGCCTTCACGCGGGGCTATACACGTCCTAATCTGCTTAAAGAGCTCAGGCTTATCCTCATCGGAATCACGCGGAATGCCCTGGAAGTTGACGCCGGAGTATCCATTCTCGATTTTCTCCGCTTTACTAGAAAGTCGAGCGGTGTCAGTCCCCATTTGATTAAATGCTGGTCTCACATCACCATATTTATCATGAGATTTGAAGAATTTCTCGACATATGACCCCTTCATCTTATCATAATGACGATATTCTAGAATGAGATCAAAAAGGCTCTCTTTCTTCGGTTTCCCGTCTTTATCTTTGACGCCTTCACGTTGAACTGAGAGCTTCTCCCCATAAACCTTATGGAGGGCCTTGATGACTTCATCCTTTAGCGAGTATTGAACTTCGCCGTTTCCTGAATCGTCATCATCATTATCATCGGAATCGCCTCCACCACCACCACCGTCATCTCCTCCACCTTCCATGGATGGAAGTGGTTTCAGTTTCAAACCCTCTGGATCCGTAAAAAGGCATTCAGAGAGTTGGGCGGTAGAACCAACATTTAAGCGGAGCCATTTGCCTGTCTTACCTGTCTTAGATTCGATGATTTGGCGGACATAATCGCCTGTGCTCTCAAGCGCGGCCTTGCATTCGACATATAACTGATTTACTCGATCAACATTTAAATGGACCCGATTTCTCTCCATTTCTCGGATGACATTGCAGAAAGATTTTTCAAGGTCATAAATTCGTTTATCTTGATCACCGAGTTTGTCCTTTAGGGCAAACCAAAGTTTATAAGTAAAAATCCCGTCAGAGCATCCATACTCAAGGCCCTCTTTAGGATGGATCATTGCGAAATTATATCTACGGCCTTCTCTTTTCAGTTGTTCTTTCCGCTCAAATGTGAATAATTCATCGAGCTCGACCATATCAACGCCGCAATGAACATGAGCGAGAGGCTTCAACCCTGCCGGATTCGATTTTAGCGGGGAAATAACTTTGGCCAACAATAATGTGTCTTCATATTCATCAAGTTTCCAATAGTCTCTCCCAACAAGAGGAGTTAACATTTCACAATCAAATTTCGCATTGTGAAATATGACTCTGCATCCGTAAGCTATTCTCGTTATTTCATCCCAGGTTTCATCCCAGGGTAAATTCCCGGAATCTTCTGGCTCATGCCCGAGTGGGATATAATATCCGTTTTTACCATCAAATGAAATACAAACACCAACTACTTTATCAATGGTTCTCGTCTTATGACGAGTTTCCTTCCCATCTTCAAAGAATTCGTCATCATAAATTCTGCTATCTACACCAGTTGTTTCAACGTCTAGGGAGCATAATTTTCGAGATATACAGATATCTGCAAGCTTTCGCATCTCATCAATTGACTTGATGAGATGGAAACTATAGTCACGGAACCATTCTTTATGAACGGATACTCGATCATCAGCCTGCTTTAGTTGTAGCATCAAACCACTCTTAGAAAGTGATTTATTTTACAGCTAAACTTTTGA
>DATBQC010000103.1:0-5791 GCA_036561065.1 Methylobacter sp.
AGACTCTGTTTAAAACCGAGTTGGGTATTCAACATCTCGAAGGCAACTGTGCCCCAGCTTCTTTCGAAAATTTCGATCTGGTCAAGCTCGTAGGCGCAAGCAATACCCCGGAATGCACAAAACGCAGCATTGCTATTTTTCAGGGATCTGCCGCAGTTGGTACCGATATTACCGTTGCAACCACTCCAAAAGTCGGTCTCGCTTTCCAGACCCCTGAATTTACTTCTCCGACGGGCATTCGGCTCGGTAAATGTAGCAACTGTGACCGTAGCATGATTATGCTGCCGCTCGGCCAGGGTAAAGGCTTTGAGTTTTTCCTGGCTACCATCGGGACGCTGTCGGCTAGCGCGGAATGCAAGTGTGTGGAGTGTCGATCGATGGCACAGTCGATTGGACGCGAAACTAATTCAGCCGAATTCGAGTGGGAAGAGGAGATGTCAGTAAACTCTGCTTTCGAGAGCCCGTCTTTCCTGATTTCAGAAGAGGAAGTACAGGCAGAAGCCTTCGAATATGAGCAAATTCAGCTGGAAGGCGAGAAGAATGCTGAAGATAGCCTGTTAAAACAAATATTGGATAATGGCCTGCAATTTCAGGCAGATATTGCCGGCAAAATCAGGGATATCAAGTTATCGCCTCAAGTGGCGCGCACGCTCTATATCCCAAAACAGCACCCGGAGTCTCAAGAATACAGAGCGCTTTCCGGCGGCGAGCGAGCCAAAGTTGCTGAGATTGTCAACCGAAACTTCAAAAAGGCAACCCGTATCGATCGCAAACTCGATCCCAAAAATCCTAGCGATAAACCCTGGATTCGAATTTGGTTGACGCTTCGAGATATCGTGATGCGGGTAAGATCTGAAGTGACCGCTCCCAAAGTGTCCGTCTGGCCTACCGATCCGCTACCGCCTTCAGAGTATTATCGATTCGAAGCAGCTCTAAAAGATCTTGAAATTAAAGCGCGTGCCACACAGGATCCCAGAAAGTGGCGTTACCTGTGTTGGATAGAAAAACTGAAAAAAGCCGATACTGATGATCGAATTATCGGCTGGAGTAAAATCTGTCCCTATATCTCCGGTGCGATAGGGGCGGCTTTCATCGTCGGCCCTTGCGACTTAACCCAAGGTAAACCGGTCGATCAGACCGCACTCGAAAGAAGCATCCATTCAGTCAGTGACGTTGAGATTGCGAATAAATCTCTACAATTCATTTCGCATATGAGGTCAGCGATAGTTGTTTCTTTTGAAATGACAGCACTGCCTTTAGAAAATCTACGAAGTGATACAGACAATGCCGGGCTCGCTATTGAAAAACTAGACAAATGGGCTAACAACCCAATGGGCGGTAGTTCGGCAATGCCTCCTGCATACCGAGCTATTAAGGACTGGATTATGAATCGGCAAAATGATACCAAAAGCCTTTACAGCTGTTTATGAGTCTCCGCAAGCCGGCAAAAGTAAAGCCAAGCTTGCGTCAGACTATGCCCCGACAAGCTCAAAGGTTTGAATTATTCAATTCCAATTCGGCTAGCGAGTCTTGACGTTTTTTGTGAACTGAGGATTGAAGTATTACAAGACCTAAAGGAGCAAATTTGCAAATGAAAACAAGACAATCGCCAACGATAGATAGCTTTGTGGTCAACCACCCGGATAGTTTGCTGCAAATAGTCAAGGCAGCCGTGGTCAAGAAGGTGGTGTTGCAGTTGCCATCGCTAGCGCCAAACGAAATTTCATACTGGGAAAATAGGCTGACCGCTGAGAAAAATGCCTGTGGCTGTGGCGAAGCGACAGCTTTTCTGCTTCTCATGTTGGTTGCTCAGGCTAGCCTGTTTTTTAGCGGATCCTCCCTGCTGCCGGAAAGCACGTTGGTCGCGTCCCTATATTGTGTCACGCTGGCATTGATGAGCATTGGTATTGGGAAAGCATTTGGTCGCTACCGAGCATCGAGCCGGCTTAAGCGCTCGGTTCATGAATTGATACTTGCTTTAAATAATAGACCTTTAAATCCACCGCAAAGTAATCTCAAGGGAGAACTTTCATGAGTTGGAAAGAATGCACAAGCGATCGAGCAAAAAAATGCGCGCGTGAAGAAGACGATGGTCACAATCAATGTACCGAGGAGAGAGATTACGGCTATAACCGATGCACGGAACAAAAGGATGAGGGGTTTAACAATTGCTGTACATGGTGGCCTTGCAGTTGGGCATGCGACGCCTGGGTCTGGATCTCTAATATTGTTTGTGTCGTTTGGACATGGATATCGAATATCGTCTGTGTTTTCTGGACTTGGATAAAGAACATTGTCTGCGTATTGTGGGTATATTTTTCAGCAGCAATCTGCATGATACCCGGAATCGGAAAATACATTACAGATTTTCTAGACGGCGTCATTGCCATTATATTTGGCGCAATCGGTTCGATTATTGGTGGCATTGTCGATTTTATTACTCACCCTGTAGAGTCTATAGAAACCATTATTTCCTTTTTTAGAGGTTGCCCTTCAGTAAGGGCTGCAGAAATGTCGCCATTGCAAATAATCGCCCATCATGGCGTGCCGTTTGAGCTTCCGGAAAATACCATTCAATCCTGCAGCCGAGCCATTGATCTGGGAGCAACTGCACTGGAAGTCGATATTTGCATGACGTCGGACGAGCTGCTAATCCTTTGGCACGATTGGGATCCCGATTCCTCGATTTCACTTGCTCGCCAAACCGGGGCAGCCGGGTCCGATAATGCCTTTCGTCCAGACGTGCCTGCAATCGGTAGCGAATGGCGAAAACCGACCATTGATCTGACGATTGAACAATTTAGGCAGCATTTCACCTATAGTGACGAACGAGATCCGGTAGACAAAATAAAGTATGAAATTGAACATGGTAAGGCTGACCTAAGTATTCCGACGCTAGACGAATTCATGGATGCGGCTCGTCGTTGGGAATCGCTTCGTATCGTCTATCTTGACATTAAAATGCCGTCTACATCGGGCCTGCGTTACGCAGGTCCGATGGCTGACAAGATTCATATGCTGATTTCCGATCAATTGAGATCAAGCTTCAAAGTGATTGTCATGGTGCCGGACAGTTTGGTCTTGCAAGTCATGAAAGCTCGCGCGGAAGAAAACGACTACGCTCTACTATTTACCTGGGATGTGGAATTTCCACCTGGCATCATATTGAACCCCAGCAAATATAGTGCAATCGACCATGCCACCAGCTCACTGTTTCATAATCGCGTCGCCAGTGTTGGCAAGCCAACGGAGCTTACATTATTGTCCTGGAGAATATACCGGCGAACAATTGAATACGATATTGAACAGTGGAACAAAGTGAATGCTGATCCAGCGCGTTTAAACGCTGGCGTAAAGATAGACTCACTGGTCGCTTGGACCATCAATGACGCCGATGAGATGAAGTGTCTGGCACGGATGGGTGTTTCAGGCATTATTACCGACAAAATTAAGGATCTGGTGGACGTTGCAGCAGCAGCCGGTCGGTAAAATCTTGACCTTAGCCTCTCATCCTACCGCGTTTATGCCCGATTGTTATGCGTTAAAACAGAGGATACAACATGGCAAATTTTCAAAAATTTGGCAAAAACGTCAACGGCCAAGTGCTGAAGGCGTCACCCGGAAAAGTTTTTGAACTTGGGCTATGGGGACCTATCGATACGCGGACGATGACGGAGCTTGATGTTTCCATTCGACCGCCGAATCCAGCAGTCAGCATTGTACGCGCCGGTATGCTGCCGGGACAAAATGTGCGAATTTGGCGGTTCAGCGGTTTGCCGGCCGGACTGACCCTTGTCGAGGCGAAAGACAGCGGCGGCTTGGTCTGGACCTCGGTAACTATTGACACTACGTCTAACGCCTCGGCAGGCGGCAGGAAATATACCGACAATCCGAATGAGGTTTTGACTCAGCGGACGACACCGACGCCACTTCAGGTCGTCAATATGCTTCTTGAGGGTTGGGATAAGCTTACCAATAACGGTGCGCGCACGTTGACGGCCCAGTTCATGGCCGAGACCGGCGGAGGCCGGTATTGCTTCAACTGGAACCTTGGGAACGTGAAGTCAGGACCGGATCAGTCGCATATGTACCTACGCGGCGTTTGGGAGGTAGATAGCCCGGATGGGGCTCAGGCCCAGGTGGTACGAGCCAACGGTCTAGCCCACATCGCGACCGCGGATGAGATCAAGAAACACGGCTGGCCATTGCCGGCAGGTAAAGCCATTGCCGTGTTCGACCCTCCACACCCGCAGTGCCGCTTTCGTGCTTACGACTCTCTTCAGGACGGCTCCCAGCGCTGGCTTGGCCATCACAAAGCCATCGCCCTAAAAAAAGCTGGATTTATCGAGGCCTTGAACGCAGGG
Organism: Methylobacter sp.; assembly: GCA_036561065.1. Classification (GTDB taxonomy): domain Bacteria; phylum Pseudomonadota; class Gammaproteobacteria; order Methylococcales; family Methylomonadaceae; genus Methylobacter_A. The sequence goes on from DATBQC010000103.1 coordinate 4,365, forward strand.
GACATTGCTGCCGTTGCCAAAGCGCTTAAGCAAACTGGCTACTACACGGCGAGCGAGGCATCCTACGCGCGCGCCATGACCAGGACGAAGGCGGAAGTTGACCGGGTATTGGGAGCTCTTCCATGAAGGAGCCTGCACTCTTTTTCTTACTTATGATGCTTTCATGTTCGAAGATGCTTTATGCTGCGAACGACGGGGTGAAGTTGAGCTTGACTCCGGCTATGCCGACCTTAGCAAAGGCAAAAACAGGCGTAGAATTGATATTTCCTACCGATGGTGATCCATCTCGTCTTCGTCTTGAGAATGGTAAGCTCTTCTTCTGCGACAAGCGTGGTGAGCGAAAACTGGACCTTAAAATGGTTCGGGACTCCGCCCTCAACGATACTTGCCCGAGTAATGATGAGCCGAATACTAGTTGCGGCGGACTGAGTTTCGATGTCACCGTTAGGGCATCGCTTTCTGAACCAAACGATATTGTCGACGTCAATGGATGGTCCATCCCACTGAAAGGTCGAGTCCACGACTGCGCTACCGATGGCAAGGTGCTAGCGATAGTTACTGCGTCCATTGTCATCCTTATTGATCTAGAGAAAACAACAACCAAAGAAATCAGTCTGCAAGGAGGTGACCGCGTGATCATTGAATCTGGATGGGTTGCATGGTCGAAAGGATCGGAGTTGCGTGTGATGTCGCAAGCTGCCTGCCTTTATCCGACATTATTAACGCCATTAAGAAAAGGTGATTGAAAAATTATTTTTTCTAGATTCTATTGATGTTTCACCCGCTAAAAATCTTGGAAACGGAGCTATCGCGAAGTGACCACCCTCAAGGATAAGCCAATTCTCAATATTTTACTCCACAATACCCAGTATTTTGCTCAATATTCGGCACCATAAAACCACTGCATTCTCTATTTTTGCGTTTTTACACAGGCTGGGTCGATAGCAGCTATTCGTAGTTATTCGAATTTTTTACCATTAGCGTCACGGATTCCGATGTTTTTCATTATGCATGACTAAGCACAGATTCCGTGTGCCTCTTAAATTGAATAATAGATTGCTGCACTTCTCGCTGATTGTGGTCCCCAGCACCGCCTAGTAAGAGGCACTGGTTGTTTTACACCGAAGAAACTGATTTTTAATGGTTGGTTTCCACCTTTTAAGATGAGCTGTTTTGTTGTAAATATCGTCTAGTATTTGATTTTAATTTGTTTGTTAGTAGTGGCTCATAAACTGCTTCATGTATTTTTATGTTTAACATGAACAAATGCCAACTTTGACGATCATCTTCTAACCAAAAATAAAAATCATGAAAATGAACAAAGCAATAATTTTATTAGTCGTAACCGCTGCACTAATGCCCGGCTGCGCTAAGACTATCTGGATGAATCCGAATAAACCCGACAAACAGGCTCAAATAGACCTTGC
>DATBQC010000104.1:0-1740 GCA_036561065.1 Methylobacter sp.
AAGAAACAGGTTAGTCGAAGCCCCGAAAGTTGAGATTTCCGCCTTACAACGATCAGTTAAGCCCATTTGTTAGCCGCACAAAGAAGCATTAGACGGTCAATCAGCATGGATATACAATGAAAAGCATGTATATCTTTCCAACATAGGAGCCTGTCATGCTAGTCGCAAAATGGGGTAATAGCTTGGCTGTAAGATTGCCAGCGCCGGTTGTCGAAGCGCTTCAGCTTAAAGAAGGCGATGACATCGAGATTCATATTGTCGGTGAGCGGATTTTCGAACTTGAGAAGAAGCCCAGTCCGCAAGAATTGCTAGCCCGGTTGCGCAAATACCGGGGGCGTTTACCCGCCGACTTCAAGTTCGACCGCTTGGAAGCCCATGAAAACCGATAGGCCGTTTTTCGATACCAACGTTCTGTTGTATTTACTGTCCGAAGATAACCGCAAAGCGGATCGAGCCGAAGCGATTATTGCTTCGGGCGGCATCATAAGCGTTCAGGTGCTCAATGAATTCGCCTCGGTCGCATCGCGAAAGCTTGGTATGAGCTATGCCGAAATACGCGATGTGTTGGGAGCGGTACGTGCCGTATGTCAAACCCAAGCAGTGACTGTCGATACCCATGATCGGGGGGCTGGATATTGCGGAACGATTCGGTTTTTCTTTGTACGACAGTATGATCGTCAGCTCAGCGCTTCAATCCGGCTGTGATATTTTGTATTCCGAAGATATGCAGCATGGTCAAGAAATCGATGGTCAATTGGTGGTGATCAATCCTTTTCTGGATAAGTAAGGGAGAACCAATAGGGCTTGCATTGTTGAAAATAAACATGAAATATCTATAGTGGATTTGTTGGGCTTTATTGCATTCAGTCCAAGCTACGATCTTGATAATTAAATAGGGAAAATTGTTTTGATGGCTCGATTATGTCACTAAGCAAATAATTTTTATTGGCTCGCTTTATCGCTCCATCTTTGGATACGATGACAACATCTTTTGAGGAATGTAACTGACCCACAGCCTCCATTAAATGAGATTCGGCGGCGGTGGATTTTGTTACACAATTCTGAAACAAATCTGCCAATTTGGTGGGTTTGTCGAGTTGAAACACGGTCTCTCCAAAATATTCTCTTACTCCATCAATGCAGGCTTCCCTTGACCCTTCCCCTGCAAACTCAAACGTCTGCTGCCCTGTGTAATCACTATCTTTGTTTGCATTGTAGCCCAACACAAATATTCCTGGCTCTAACTCGTGCCCAAACTCAGTGGCGTGATCCCAGTGCAGCGATTTCATAACCGCATGGGCGCGGTACGTATTGGAAAGGTGGATTAGCCAATACCCCCAAGAGTTTGTTCCATACGGTTTCACAAAAAACAAAGTCATAAATTTCGCCCCTGTTTCACTCTTGATGCCATGTGCAAGGTGGCGCTGTAAAATTTGACGCCATTCGCGTTTCTGCGTAGCTTTGATCTGCTTCAGCTCTTCCCAAGGGATATACTTATCTAGCCCTATGTTTTCCAGTGGCTTCCGATTAGCTGCACGATCTGATAAATAAGTGGCTAAATTGTCGACATTAAATGTCATGACGATTTCAGCCCCTCTCAGATTACGCAGAATGCCTGCCATTTCTGGTAAGGGAATATCCTTGTAACTATATTGATCTAAAATAAAGAGAGCGTGTTCTCCCATTTTGCGCTGCTTTACCTTCTGGATAAGCAAGGGGAGCTGGCTTAAGAAGCTATTG
>DATBQC010000105.1:0-1595 GCA_036561065.1 Methylobacter sp.
ATCAAAAAAAACAGAACAACACCAAGTCGCCCCCAATCAACCAAGTCTGCAATTAAAAATTTTAAATATGGCTGTATTGGCTGAAATATCCCATCAGTCTGGTTCAAATATCCAAGAATATGATGGATACACACTGCAAGGACTGCAATTCCACGCAATACGTCTAAATAATCAAGCCTATTTTTCTCTCTAATAGTCATTTAATACCCCTAAAAATAGGCATCAATCGAGCCATGTTATAGACATGCATGTGTAAAATTATCATGCGTCGAAAAAAAGCGCCAAACGCCGGCTTGGCATTATGCGACATCGCTCACTGGCACGGCTGATTCGCCAAGATCAAGATAGACCCCCGCTATAATGTGTGCAATGCTGTCGTAACCTCTTTTTCTTGCGACATACTCACGCCCCTTGACACTCATTTGCCGCATCAATTCCGGTTCCTTCAATAAACTGACTACAGCTTCCGCAAAAGCTTCACCTTGCAACGGCGCGCATATTCCGGCACCACTTTCTTCGATCACCTGCGCTTGGTCAGGATTATCGTTCGCCACAACGGGCAACCCCAAGGCCATGTATTCCACTGCTTTTGTGGGTGAACCCATATCAAGAATATATCCACGCGGAATGGGAGACAGACCTAACTCTGCTGCCCGTATGTAACTCCATGCTTGGGACGTGGGCAACCATCCGGTCCAGAGCACATGGTCAGCCACACCCATACGTTTCGCTTCCTGCTTCAACCAGTCTCGATGCCCAGCATCCTCAATATCGCCAGCCATCACCAGCATGATATTGGGTATCTGTTGCCTGACCAGTGCTAGCATTTGAAAAAGGATTTCAAGTTGCCTGATGGGTTCAAAACTACCGAGGTAGGCCAGGACATGCTTTCCTTCGAGGCGCGGATCATCGCTGGGCTGAATACTCTTCGGGTTAGCCGTTTCTGTATCTACCCCCATGGGCACCGGCGTTATCTTCGACATGGGAATGCCCTGTCTTGCAACATCCAGTTGCATCTGGCGACTTTGCACAAACACATGATCAGCCTTGGGTAACACGACCCGATACAGCAACCACTTACCGAGCGTACCCCGCACCAGCGGGAACCAGAAACGCAAACCCGCCTTTATCCCTCGGGTTCTTGCGGTATGGATCTGTCCTTCTGAAAGCGGATAGGAAAGCCAGTAAAAGAACTGAACGCCCTTCAGTCTGGCCACGATAAGCCCTACAAAGGCCGTCACCGACATGTCGCGCACCTGGATAGCATCGTATTTTTTTGTGTCTAGAGTTATCAATGCCCCCATGTTGTGCCAAAATTTGACCCAATACTGACCAACGCGATTGCGCGGCACATCGCATAACATGGCTAGGCCGCCACCCCATGGCGTTTCCTGTTTGTCTGCTGAAACATTGTTACGCGCTGTCACCAGATCGCATGTAATCCCATGCCGAGGCAGATATTTGCCGAACAAGACAGCAACATCCGGACGAAACGTCGGCCAATATTCTTCAGTCAAATACAGCAGATGCAAGCGATTGTTATTCATTGACTTTGATCCTTAATTCCACAATTGAAACTTAAAAACAACTTTTGA
>DATBQC010000106.1:0-10089 GCA_036561065.1 Methylobacter sp.
CCCCCAATAGGCGCAAGCGTCACCTCGTCCAAACAATCAATTCGACGCCGCTCGCAATCCCTTGTTTTTCATGGGAGGTGACGCTTGCGCGAGAGCGTGTGTTTGGGCGGCTGGATTTACAAACAATGCGATTGTTTGCAAAACTCCGATGGGGGATGGTCTTGAGCCGCGGTGTATCTGCTTGGTTCCTCCCCCAAGCTTGGACAAAGGCCCCCTGGTCTGGAGCATCAGGCCGGACCAGGGGCGTTTGCATCCCGCTCAGCGCTTGGCCGCCGATAAGCCGCGCCCGCGCATCTTGTGTCCGAAATCAGCTATTCGACGCCGCCGGCGAATGACCGCATTTCTGCCGATAGCCTGCGCTCCCTCTCGAATAGGTTGGCAACAGGTTAGAAAAAGCGGTCAGACAATAAAGACGCTGGCTCGTGAGCAACGACATAATTTTGCCTCTAACAAGTGTTTGAAGTTCAAACAGTCGTTTTAAACGCGCGTAGGAGGCCTTGATGCAGGTGCCGGTTTCTCTGAAAATCCGCGACGGGCTTCATGCCCTGACGCGGAAATTTGTCACCGAGATTCTCGTCTCAAGCCTCACAACCCTCCTCGTCATGGCACTTTTTCCCAATATGATGAAGCCCGCATCTCTCTTTGCACGGAACGACGAGCGGCTGGCATCCGTTCAGGGAAGTCCCGCGGGTGGAGAAACAAGCGAGGCGCTCGACGATTTCATGGAGCGCGTTGCGCTCTCTCATATTTCCGGTCTGAAGACCCGACCGGTGGCAGTCAGCCAAGAGGCAATTGTCGCGGTGAGCAAGCCCACGACAGACACGGGAACCCCTTTCCCGCCATTGGCCGCCGCCGCCCCGAGGCATGAGCGGGCAAGTTCCAGCAAGCTGCATGTTGCTGCCAATGTTTTGAAAGTTCTTCCGCCGGTGCAGCCACCTGTCGCGACGATTGAGTCCCCTGTCGTGTCAACACCCGTGAATGTCGTGTCAGTGCCCATGAAAGCGGAACCGCTTCCTCCACTTCGATACGGGATGCACCTCGTCGCCGACCTCGGGAATATCATTTCGGTCTCGGGAACGCGCGTCGTCGAAAGCGTGGCGTCCGTGGGCGATACGCTGACCTCCCTCGTCAAGAAGTTGTAACATGAAAATAACCGCAATTACCCGCAACGCACTGCTCGATCATGCCACCGACGTTTTCGCTGAACGGGGGTTCGAAGGCTCGTCGGTGCGCGAGATTACCCGCCGTGCAACGGTCAATCAGGCGTCGATCAATTATCATTTCGGCGGCAAGGAGGCTCTTTACCGCGAAGTTCTCCGCTTGGCCGTCGACGCGCTCAGCGATGCGTCGCTTCTCGACGAAAACACAATCGGCGGCGTGTCTCGCGACGAGGCGGTGCGTCTTTTTATCCGCCAGCAGGTGACGCCCCTTCTCAAACACGGCCAGATCAGCCGTTATTTGCGCATTTTCGCCTGGGAGACGCTGGCGCCGACGCGCGTCTATAGCGAGTTCATTGCCAGTGAGAAACTGCCGATCCTCGATCAGGCTGAAAAGATCGTCCGCCGCTTCCTGCCAGACGCTGCTACGCGGGCGGACATCACCATCGCGACGATCTGGCTCGCCCAGCAGGCGACCCCCTTCATTCGCTATTACGACACATTGTCGAAACCGCCGCTGAATCTGAAGATGGACAAGCATTTCATCGAGCAGCTGGCAGCCGACCTCGGCCGCATGGCGGTGGCCGCGCTCAGCGTCCGCGACCCTCGCGTAATCAACGTCTCCGTAGCCGAGTCGGAAGAAGTGGGAGCTTCGAATGGCGGCGAAGTCTTATCTTGCTCTTATAACGCTGTGCGGCCTCGGGTTGCCCGCGCTGGCGGATGACGGGTCTATCCCGGCTTTGCCTACGTTCGCCAGCAGCCCGCTATTAAACCCGGAGTCCACGAATTCGTGGAGCGGCCTTGTTGCCGGCAGCGAAATGTTTGTCCTTTCACAGAAAGGCGCGAAGGGCCATGTCGGCGGCGATGGATTCGTCGGCTATCATCACGAGTTCGAAAATAATCTCGTCGTCGGCGTGCAGGCGAGCGCTGGCTACGCCCCCAGCCTGTTCGCGTGCGGCCCGGTAAATGGCTATGATTTTGCCATGACGAACGTCAGTATTGGCTATGACATGGGTCGTTTCCTGCCCTATGTGACCGCCGGCGTGGGTCTGGCGAAGGCAAACAACGGCCCACGTGGTGGCCTCCCGAATGCGAGCGACTCACTCAACAATCTTTTTACCGCGTCGTCTGGCCCGAAGGTGCTGACAACCATCGGCGCGGGCGTTGACTACGCCGTCACAGACCAGCTGACGCTAGGGGTGGCTGTTTCTACGGTTCAAAGCCGTGGGATTGTGGGACCTCAGCTGCCTTAGATCATCTTGAGCAATAGGGCTGTGGCCGGGTGTCGGACGCTGCACAACTTTTCCGCTGCCTCAGTTCGACATCTAGACTCAATTCCAAGGGTTGGCCAGATGTCGCGCATTTACTCCCAATTCCTTTATAGTGCTTACGGCGAAACATCGGAAAGGGAGTACAATTATGGGGCTTTCAGACGACCAATTGCAGAGCATCAGGCGATCAAGTGACGAGGATTTGGTGCGATATGCGGGAACCGAAGATACGGCATCCATTGTTGAATCCAATTTGCGGCTAAAGAACTCCAATGAATGGCTTAGCAAAGTCCTAATTGTCCTAACGATAATTCTAGTTTTCTTAACGGCGCCATTGGTTGGTATTGAAATCTACCATTCGACTGCGCCTTCACAGCTTACTGATTTTCCCAACACATCTGGTAGCTCTGATGCGGATAGCGCGCCCTAATTTGATAACCCTTCAATCCATGATCCCGCAATCGATAGCATAAAGCCATCCGACAGGCCGGCGTTCTATTCGGTGCTCTAGGTTGCTTCGTTCCAGTCACCGTAGGTGGCCATGACGCCTTCGGAATTACAGCCAGCGTCACCGCCGTAAATAAAACAGAACCTAGTGAAACGGGCCTCATCGAAGGCGTCAATATAAGTGACTTCTCCATAATAGTAGATTGCTTCAACTCCGGCCTTAATTGTTGCCGTTTTGGAAGCAGTCATATTTTCGCTGAGTGGCGTGGGGATTTGAAAAGTGGCACCAGGACCGACGTGACCCCTAGAAGCACTGGATTCGTCTGTTGGCCGCTCATGTTTTTTCCCCAGCGGATATGCGTCAATATGGCAGCTCACCCAAACAATTACATTGTAAGCGGGTGTTTGACCAGAATTTTTGAAGGCGGCAATGACCAGAGGGTGCGGGGTATTAAACCCTATAATCTTGGCATGGTCAGAGAAAATATAGGCGCGCAATTGGCGTTCAGCAGTTTTCTCGCTTCCTCTTACGAGACGCCTGGTGGCAAGCCAGAGGAACAATGTTCCCGCTGCCAAAACCAAAGTGAGAAATGCGAGCGGCGGTAATGGCTTCAGGGGTCCAATTGATGGAACTAGCCCAAGAGATGATTTGTTTGACCGCAGACATCCATTTCCCCGTTTCCCAGATGAAATCCTAAATCCGCCAGACGATGACGTGTTTCGCGATCAACAAAAGTGACGACGAACCAAAGAGTGATTGAATGACGCGCTTTAGGATCCGATAGGTGCCTTGATGGTCCCTCGAAAATTCGCCCCCACCCACCGGCTTCAAAACCGAACGATTGGCAACCCATATATTTGAGCCTCGGGCAGAAAGGTACGGACGGTTACACGATCAACCCCGCCGAGTTTTTCTGAGTGATTCCGAAAACCATGAAAACGGGTTCGAATGAAACACCATTGAACGATTGGAAACCGGATCAAAACAGCTGTCAAAAGGTTTGACGATGCAAGAAAAAGCGCCGTGTTATTCAATGGGAGCTTTTCACTGAGCTATACGCCCATCAAAGCGGAGTACCCCTTCCCGCGCCGTGCGGAGGTGCGGGGCACACCGAAAATTCCTTTTATAAATCAAAGGGCCTTTTTATGCCCGCACCTTTCTGTAACCACCTTATTTTACACGAAATATGTGACACCTCTCCTGGGCACCAAGCAATCTCAAATGCTTGAGATTTCAATAAGTCAGGTAAACTGAATAACTACCGGCTGACGCCAGTAGGTTCGTGATACTTGAGATACTGAAGTATCGCCTCGTCTGTGATGTTGCCGCTGGTGGTGCAGAAGTAGCCCCTCGCCCAGAAATGGCGACCCCAGTAACGTTTGCGAAGTTCTGGGAACTCCATCTGCACGCGGTGTTTTAGTGTGACTTACTAACGAGGGAATAGAGGATCGTTTTCTGCCTCGACACTAATGCCCGCCACTTCAGTGTTCTTTGCTCGGACAAGGCTCGACAGGGCGTCCAGAAAAACGTGGATGACGATGATATAGAGACAAAGCGGTAGAGGAAGAGCAACATCAACAAGAATTACAGCAGCACCGGTTCCCATGAGATCCCCGGCTGAAATATCGTAAACAGAAAAGGCATCAGTCACGTGGAAACCGGAGATTAGAAGCCGCTCAAAAAACCCATGCGCTACCATGAGAAACCCGTTCAACATCACAATCCCATAGGCCAACCGCATTAAACGAGCGGGTCCAATACCGTTGAAAATCGAGAGATAGCTAATCCCGTTTTCCCCAATAGAAGCTTCTTTCGAAGTCCTTATGTTCAGAATTTGAGGATTGAGAAAATACGAAGCAATATAAATGAGCACCAGTATGAAAGTGCTCCCGCCGTAAATCGCCATCGGCTCCCAGGAATTTACGAACCAATAAATCCCGAAAGGGACCCCGAAAAACGCAGCTAGCACAGAAAATGCTGCAAAGGTATCCGTCAACGTGTAATCCGTAAGGACCAACTGGTTCCCTAAAACAAACTCATCAAGCATACGAAAAAGCCGCCTATTGATTGCGTGGAGGACGAGAAGCACAACTGCCAAAGCTACCGTCCCGAAACTAAGCCGAAGGGAATCAATTTCCACAGAAACAAAAAGTCCGACCACGAATAGCAAGCCGACAAAAAGGGACAAACACACCGTGCCGACAACTTCCCATATTGCTTCGCTAAGGGCGAAAAAGTCGGGCGTTAGAATTTTTTTAAAATTGAGTAGGGCGGTTAAAAGCTGTTCTGGCAAAGCGAGCCATGTAAGTCCGCGCTCATCCGTCATTCTTTGTCTCCCGGCAATTTTGCTCTTTCACGAGCCCGCCGCTTGATTGCGGTAATGAAGATAACGCCGAGCAAGACGCATCCAAAGACCGGAATTAGGATGGCCAATAAAGTATGGACCGTATTTTGGAACTCCAATTCCTGCTGCTCACGTATTTTCTGCATTTCAAGCTGCTGAGCATGTTTTCGTGCTTCTTCCTGCTCATGAATTTTTTGTAATTCGAACTGTTGATCACGTTTTTCCGCTTCTCTTCTTTCCTTTTCCCTTTCAGCTTTTAATTCGCCCTCTCTGCCCCTCTGCTCGGCCTCGGTTATTTTGCGTTCCTCTTCCTTCTTTTTAGCGTCCGCCTGAGCTTGCTTGGTTTTCTCCTTTTCAATTTTTAATTGGTTTTCAGAGGAGACAGGTGGCGCGGATTCCGCAGGACTTCCTTGCTGCTGTTCTTGATCTGATTGAGGACCTTGTTGGGGTGCCGCTTGATTGGCAATAAAAGCACATTTATCCCTTTTGTCGCTCGCGCGATCGATGATCCTAATCGCGCTGACATTGTTGTCATCGCCGGAATAATCAAATGCCAGATAGACCGTCCGCGTCTGGTTCGACGCTTTGGTAGCCACGTACAAGACGTGAACGTCGGACTTATCCTTTACATCCAAGACATGGTATTTTCGGGTAACGCCGGTCCGACTGGTGATGTAGCTGACACCCGCGTCACTATCGTAGGCAACGGTATAGGCAGCGGAAGCTGTCGGAGTGCAGGACATCCGGAACATCTTCGCGTTCGCGGTGGGAGAGCCAATGGCGAGCACCGTTGCGGCCGTGGTAAACACTAATAGGTTTTTCATGCTTGATCCCTTTCGCGGGAAGAAAGGAACATAAATGTAATTTTGTTTATGTGCGCGTCCCCGCTGCACGTTCCACCAGGGCTTCGCTTCTGTCGGGCGCGGCCGTCGACGATTAACCTAAGCGCGAAAAATCGCACCCGCGCATTTTTGCCTCATTCCCCGGTCGCCGGTCGCCGATCACGGACGCTGCTCTTAAGTCTGATGTCACTTCAACCGATGGTCCCAAGTGGATGGAATCAGACGCTTCGAACTCTTCGATTGCCGCGCAAGCGATTGAAATGATTCACGCGGTGTCGGACCCTTCCGTTTGAATTTCACCACTAGTGGCAAAATCTGCGCTGGAAGGCGGGCCGCCAATCACGGCCGTAAGTTATATCAAGGACGAATTGGCAGCACTCAAAAATAATATATTCGACGAGACCTCTCTGGTCGAAGAGCTTGGGTTCAATGTCGTTGAAACCGAGGAATAGACGAAGCGAAGCATATTGCTGCCAATAGGCAGACGGGAACGATGCGACATCATTACATTCCGTGCTTCTATACAAAGCGATGGACGGGCAACGATAACCGGCTCTGCCAATATTCTCGCCCGCACACAAAAGTTGTAGCAAAGCGCGTTTTTCCGGCGGGAACCGGATATGTAGACGATCTGTACGCTATTCCTAATGTTCCAATGGATAAGAAGCATTTGCTTGAGACGCAGTTCATGAAGCAAATAGATCAAAAAGCCAGTGACATACTTCGAAAACTTGAGAATGGTAAACTAAAACTTTTGACGCCAGAAGAAAGATATTATTGGGCAACTTTTCTGATTTCGCTTACCCAAAGAAGCCCAGAGAAAATTTATGAGCATATAATTAAAGCTCAGAATGTGTTGCATGATGTGATGCTAACTCGTCGCGATACCTACCAATTAAAAAGAACGAACGATGATCCTGAAACATTCGAAGAATTTGTTCAGAACGCAATAGATATTGGATTTTTTGAACAAGCTACGATGCTTTTGATACAAGACACGATACGGATTCCAACAACTATCAACTTAATTTCAAAATTCTATTGGAGTGTCTTTACTTTCAACGATTATAATCATCGTTTGCTAACATCAGACCGTCCGATTGTGATGAGCAATGGACTCGGACAATCAGACGGGTACATTGCACTCCCCCTTGCCCCCCGGACATTATTTTTAGCCGCTCGCACAGCAGAAATAACTCGCAAAATTCTTGCTAATCCACGCTTGGCTGAAAAAACAAACGAAGCAGTAACATGCCAAGCGCACCAGTACGTTTATGGGACAGATGATGCTCAACTCGTTTTTGTCGAGAAACGGATTGCGCAAGAGAAAACGTCCATTTCAAATTAACATGAGAGAGATCTTCGCCAGCTTCTCAGCCGGAGACGGGCGATATTTTTCGCGTACACTTATGTTATCGGCTCATTGCCCATTTGCCTCCACTATCAAAAAAAGCATTTGAAGGTATAACATGGCACAGCTCGAGTTTAAAGATACGTCACCACCAAGTGGTAGTAACAAAACACCAAGCTGACCGCCTGCAACGAATGAAAAGGCGCAAAAATCGGCGCTTTCGCCACTGCGCATAGCTTCTTCCTCCATCCATTGAGTACGGACAAGGTTCAGCCTGACGGCCGTAACCAGCGGCTACAGATTCAATTCTCAAACAGCGATAGCACCTATGTAAGTACTCGCACCGCAGTTGCTGACGGGACCGGAGCCGTTTGCCTGCCCAGAGACCGTGCGTTTAGAGCGCAAGCGTTGTCCCACCCGTCAACTCTGGCGGCGTTGCGGGTCGCCAATTTCACAAACTATGGTGGCTCAACCCAGAGGGCAGAAACTTGAGCGCGCGCCCCATTCTTCGATTTGCCCGCGTTCGCGAGGCAGCCGCAATCCATGCTCTCTTATGGACGGCGCGCGATGATATCCCGCTTCGCGACACGTTTATTCTTCCGGATCGTATTGAGTGGGTGCGGAAAGAATGCCGCCGAAGGCAATTTTGGGTGATCGAAATCGACGGCGAGATTGCAGGCGTGATGCGGCTCGACGCGAACGAAGTCTTCTATCTTGTTACCGCTGACGCATATCGGCGGCGGGGCGTGGCGGCGATGCTCATCACCTATGCGAAGAAGAGACGTCCCACTCTGACCGCCAAAACCAAAGCCACTAACCGGCGCACCGCCGCTCTCTTGGATAAAGAAGGATTTTGCTTTCGCTGGGAAGACACGGATCGTTGGCTGCATTTCGAATGGCGGCGCTAAGAACAATTGCGCCGCCATTTTGCACCTAACTTCTGCACCAAAAAAATCCTTTGCCCGCGCTTGGTGAGTAACGAATCACCTCGATCCATCTTATGCTCAGAAAGCTTTGTCTGAGTTGATGAACTTTTCGGACCGGCTCTATGCGACGAGTGCGTTTCGGGTGAGATTTTCGAAGTCTTTGGCCAAATCGGCGGTAACGATTAAGCCACGCAAAGGTGCGTTCGACAACCCAACGTCGCGGCAGAAGCTCAAACCCTTTGGCCTGATCGGAGCGTTTGACGATTTCGATTTGAAGGTGCGGCAGGATTTTGGCCGAAGCGTCTTGAAAGACCGGGCACGCGCTCGAAGAAACATGGCTTCAGCGAAAGCGCCACGTCGCTCGCTAATAAGTTGGCTCGGGGGACATTCGCGGCGACATTTTTTCTAGCACGCCTCGCGGCATTGGAATTGGAGGGGGTCAGTCTAGAAGATATTTAATTTCAACCCAGACCTTATCTCTGCGTAGGCGATTCTTCCTTGTGCGATGGTCTCATGCTTGTTGCAGGTGATACTAAAGACAGGCAGGCGCTCCGTTTCATCCGGGTTAGAATCTAAGCTAAACAAAATATCGAACTGCCGAAGATCAAACACGGCCGTCTTACCTTCATCCAATTCGCCTATCAATTTCATTGCTGTCTGACTTGGCATCCTCTGTTCCAGAGCGAAAACAAATTCAGTAAAAATTGGGATGTTCTTGATTTGCTGTCGGTGACTCAGAAGCGCGATTGGCGGAAGGGTCTCATATGCAGAGTCTCGCATATCGAGAGTGCCATAGCGGACTGTGCCCTTAATTTCCGACAAGGAGGCCGTGCCGCCCGTGCCATTGTAAGCACGAACGCTGATCTCTATGACATAATCGTTCTGTAATTTATCGAAGCCTGCCCTGATATCTCCAACGTATAGTCCACGCTTGATCGAAATGGAAGATGTTATTGCGTTGCCATCCGGCTTTGTAGTTGTGGCCGTAACGTGAGTGGCAATATCCGGCAATGGAATTGCTTGCTGGCGTCGCTTATTATTTGGGAAAACAAATTCCCTAAGAAGCAAAATAATTGTAGCCACCACAACAAGCACGGCTGGGGCCAACCCCCACCATACTGAATGAAAAAATTCTGGAAGCCGCAACATCACGTCAGGTGCCAACTTGAAGCTTGTATCGGCGGCGGCGATGAGCGCAGCAACGAACAAAGCCCCGTAAGCGACCCATTCCAAAAAGTCCAATGGCGCATGACGACCGTCCCCCGATTGATGCGGACAGTCCTGTCCGGAATCGGAGATATTCGTCAAGTTTTGGAAAGACGGATTCGTTAAATCGCTTGTGGCAGTTGCGCCATAATATCGGATTTTCCTTGCAATTGCACGGTCATCGCCCCTCCGGCGTTGACGGCCTACGTGTCGCCGGGATGACGTTGTGTCTCCTTGCCCGCGATGTGTGAGGCGGCCGAACCGGCGAGACAGTTGGTCAATGCTGAATCATAGCTTTTCTCGGAGCGCTTCGTAAGGTGTTTTTCCGTTGAAGGCGCCGTGTGGGCGATTGAAGTTGTAGAGATGTTACCACTCCTCGAGCTTTGTTTCGAGGTCGATATCGTCCTTGTAGGACAGCAGCTGGTAGAACTCCTCCTGATCTGAGCGATGCGATCGTTCCACCTTGCCATTGAGCTGCGGCGTTCCTTTTTTGATGTAGGCGTGCCGGATGCCTTTGTCTTCGACATGCCAATGGAACTTGGCT
>DATBQC010000107.1:0-6808 GCA_036561065.1 Methylobacter sp.
GTTTTTTGAGGTACGCGTCGCCAGTGTGATTCAGATGGCTGCTATCGACCCTAAAGCCGTTGGACAGGACGGCTTAACGCCTAGTAAACAACTGGAACTGATTGACGTTCATGCTCACCAGCTTGTTGATGAGCAATATAAGGTTCTGAATGAGATTCTGATTCCAAAACTGGCCCAGGAAAATATTCGTTTTATTCGCCGTAAGGAATGGACCGAAGCTCAGCTCAAATGGTTGGAAACCTATTTTAACGATGAGTTGTTGCCGATTTTAACGCCGGTTGGGTTGGATTCCGCCCATCCGTTTCCGCGCATACTCAACAAGAGTTTAAATTTTATCATTTCGTTGACCGGGAAGGATGCCTTCGGACGAAACAGCGGTCGGGCTATTTTACAGGCACCTAGAGCACTGCCTAGGATTATTCAGTTGCCTGTCGATGTAACCGGTAGCGGACCGGCCGATTTTGTATTTTTGTCATCGATTATTCATGCTTTTGTCGATCAGCTATTTACCGGCATGAATGTCAAAGGCTGCTATCAATTCAGGGTCACCCGGAATAGCGATTTTTTTGTCGATGACGATGCTATTGACGATCTACTGCTGGCTGTGGAAGGCGAGCTGGCTATGCGCAATTACGGCGATGAAGTGCGCCTGGAGATTGACGCTAACTGCCCGGATGAAACGGTTACCTTTTTGCTGGATCGTTTCGAAATGACCCGAGACCGTTTGTTTTTGGTTGATGGACCGGTTAATTTGAACAGGATCCAGGAGATTAATAGCCTGATCGGGCGACCTGACCTGAAATTCCCTTCCTTTAAACCTACTGTGCCGCAACAGTTGGAGCGCAGTAAAGATATTTTTGCTGCGATCAGACGCCACGATATTTTGCTGCATCACCCGTTTGAGTCCTTTTCGCCGGTTGTTGAGTTTATCCGCCAGGCGGCTGTTTCTCCTGACGTGTTAGCTATTAAGCAAACGCTTTATCGCACCGGGGCCGATTCGCCTATCGTTAGTGCTTTGATCAAGGCGGCGAGAACCGGCAAGGTGGTGACGGTGGTGATCGAGCTGAGAGCGCGATTTGACGAGAAAGCCAATATCGATTTGGCCTCCAAGTTGCAGGAAGCCGCCGTGCATGTGGTTTATGGTGTGGTGGGTTATAAGACTCATGCCAAAATGTGTCTGGTGTTAAGAAGGGAAGGCAAGGAATTGCGCAATTATGTGCATCTGGGTACCGGCAACTATCACCCGAAAACGGCGCAGATTTATACCGATTACGGCTTATTTTCCTGTGACAAAGAATTAGGCGAAGATGTGCGTAGGGTATTCGCCCAGCTGACCAGTTTGGGTAAGGTAACCAAACTGAATAAATTGCTGCAATCGCCGTTCACCTTGCATCGCGGCCTGATGGAAAAAATTGAGCGCGAAATACGCCATGCCAAAAATGGCAAACCCGCAAAAATTATCATTCAGGTGAATGCCGTGGTTGAGGAGCAATCTATCCAGGCGCTTTACCGAGCATCACAGGCGGGGGTTGAGGTTAAACTAATTGTCAGGGGCGTATGCTGCTTAAAACCAGGCGTTCCTGGCGTGTCAGAGAATATAGAAGTACGCTCCATTATCGGGCGATTTTTGGAGCATGCGCGGGTTTATGCGTTTGAAAATGATGGTGACCGGGAAGTTTATGCATCCAGTGCGGATTTGATGAACCGAAATATGTTTCGGCGTGTCGAAATCTGTTTTCCGATTGAAAATAAGAAATTGCAAAGTCGGATTTTGCAGGATCTGAATTTGTATTTAAAAGATAACTCTCAAGCCTGGCTGTTGCAGCCGGATGGCAGCTACCGACAGTTGCAAAAAGCCGAAACTGAAGAGTCGATTCAGGCCCAGGCCGTGCTTATGCAGGAATTGCAATGACTAAGGTTTGCGAGATTGCCCAGTTAGGCGACCAGGTGCTCAGATTGCAAGCCGAGACCGTCGTTGATGTGCATGATGCCGAGATTGGGCGGATCATCGATTTCATGCAGACCACTTTGGCAGCGACGTCCGGCGTTGGCATCGCCGCGCCCCAAATCAGCGAATCAAAACAGATTATTATCGTCGCCTCACGGCCTACGCCGCGTTATCCATCGGCACCGTTAATGGAGCCGACGGTGATGATTAATCCCGGGTTTGAAATTTTGTCGGAAACGCAAGAAAAGGATTGGGAGGGTTGTTTAAGTATTCCCGGCATACGCGCATTAGTGCCGCGGTACCAGGAGATAATGATCCGCTATACCGATCAACAGGGCGGATTGGTGGAGACCCGGCTAAGCGGGTTTGTGGCGAGAATATTCCAGCATGAGGTCGATCATCTGGAAGGCAAAACTTATCTGGACAGGGTTGAGAGCAACTCAGATATTTTCGCGGAAAGTGAGTTTTTTAAATTGGTTGACGGCGTTCGGTAATCGATACACATAGATCCCGTGGCTTTGGAGATATGTTAAACACTAGGGCTCATCGAATAGGTAATGGCACCGATTGATTAAAGAAGTGAATCCCTTCATCCTAAAAACGTTTTAAAAACAATCGATTTTAGAGTGATATACGCACTGTTGAATAACAAATGCACCCTCGTTGCTACGCACTTCTGTTGTTAAAAACGCGCTTATGTTATTATTGGCGGTTTTAAATACTAGGACTATTATAAATGGCTAAAGAAGATCAAATTGAGATGGAAGGAAAGGTGATTGATACGCTTCCTAATACCATGTTCCGCGTCGAATTGGAAAACGGTCATATTGTGACTGCTCATATCTCGGGGAAAATGCGCAAGCATTACATCCGCATTCTAACTGGAGACAGCGTTAAAGTTGAAATGACTCCTTACGATTTAAGCAAAGGTCGTATCACCTTCCGTATGCGTTAATCCCGTTATCGACAGGATTCACGTCAGGCTATCCTGCCTGACGCCCTTCGGGTAAATGCAAATCTGTTCCAGACAGATTTGTAACGCAAGTTTCTTGAAGTTTTATACCTCGGTATTAAAAGTTGGCTTCAGGAACAATCAAATCAGTGCTTTCTATGGCGAAGTTCAGTTCATTATCCTTCACGTAAATTCGCACATGTCCGCCGTGCGCCAATTCTCCAAACAGCAGGTCATTAGCCAACGGTTTTTTGATTTTCTCTTGAATTAGTCGCGCCATCGGTCTGGCTCCCATTTTGGGATCGCAGCCGTTTTCAGCCAACCATAACCGGGCATCGGCATCCAATGTCAGCGTCACGTGCTTGTCTGCCAGCAAGGCTTCCAATTCGAAGATGAATTTATCAACCACATGCCCGACGATTGAAATATCCAAGGGTTTAAACTGGATGATGGCATCCAGACGGTTGCGGAATTCGGGCGAGAAGCCTTTTTCGATAACTTTCAAGCTGTCGGTGGCATGATCCTGTTGGGTAAATCCGATAGAGGCACGGCTGCCTTCTTCTGCGCCTGCATTGGTGGTCATCACCAGAATGATGTTGCGGAAATCCGCCTTGCGGCCGTTATTGTCGGTCAGTGAGCCGTGATCCATCACCTGCAACAGCAGGTTGAACACATCAGGATGGGCTTTTTCCAATTCATCCAGCAGCAATACGGCATGGGGATGCTTGGTGACCTTTTCGGTTAATAAGCCGCCTTGGTCGAAGCCTACATAGCCTGGAGGTGCGCCGATTAGTCTGGAAACGGTATGCCGCTCCATGTACTCGGACATGTCAAAGCGGATCAATTCCACGCCCAACACCTTAGCCAGTTGCCGCGTCACTTCGGTTTTGCCAACGCCGGTGGGGCCGGCGAACAGGAATGAACCGATAGTCTTTTGCGTATCCCTAAGGCCTGCGCGCGACAGTTTTATCGCTGATGCCAGCGCGGAAATTGCCTCGTCTTGTCCAAACACCAGCATTTTCAGGTTCTTTTCCAGATTGCTGAGCTTGTCTATATCATTGGACGATACCGATTTTGCAGGCACTCTGGCGATTTTGGATACTATGTCCTCTATTTCAGCAACATCGATAAGCTGCTTGCGATCAGCCTCGGCGGTCATGCGCTGTTTTGCACCCGCTTCATCGATCACATCGATAGCTTTATCGGGCAAATGCCGGTCGGTAATGTAACGATCCGACAATTCTGCTGCCACGCGTAATGCCTCGGTGGAATATTTAACGTCATGATGCTCTTCAAAACGTGATTTAAGCCCTTTCAGAATCAGAATGGTATCTTCAACGGAAGGCTCCAGTACGTCGATTTTTTGAAATCGTCGGGCCAGGGCGTGATCTTTTTCGAAAACCCCGCGATACTCCTGGTAAGTGGTCGAACCTATGCAACGCAATTGGCCTGAAGCCAGCGCCGGTTTGATCAAATTGGACGCATCCATCACCCCGCCGGAAGCCGAGCCTGCTCCGATGATGGTGTGGATTTCATCAATGAACAGGATCGAGTCAGGTTCCTTATTAAGTTGGGTTAACAGCGCTTTCAGCCGCTTTTCAAAGTCACCCCGGTATTTGGTGCCGGCAACAAGGGCGCCCAAATCCAGCGAATAAATCACGCTGTTCATCAAGACGTCCGGCACTTGTTCTTCAACAATCCGTTTCGCCAAGCCTTCTGCGATAGCCGTTTTGCCTACCCCGGCTTCACCAACCAGCAAAGGATTGTTTTTGCGGCGACGGCACAAAGTTTGAATGGTGCGCTCAACCTCTGCGTCTCTGCCGATTAACGGGTCGATTCGGCCTTTCAAGGCTTCTTCATTGAGATTGGTGGCATATTTGTCCAGCGGACTGCCCGCTGCTTCGGCATCAGGATTACCTGATTCCGATGGACGGTTATTTGTCGAATCGCTTTCAGGATCAATTTTTGAAATGCCGTGAGCCAGGTAATTGACTACATCCAATCTTGAAATATCCTGTTTATTCAACAGGTAAACCGCGTGGGAATCCTGTTCGCTGAATAAGGCGACAAACAAATTGGCGCCGGAAACTTCCTTCTTGTCGGAAGCCTGCACATGAAAAACAGCGCGTTGCAGCACCCGCTGAAATCCTAGGGTAGGCTGGGTTTCTCGCTGGATGCCTATCGGGATTAGCGAGGTGGTTTCATCGATAAATTGCGTCAGCTGGCCGCGTAGCGTCTTAATATCACAGCCGCAGGCTATCAAAATCGGTTGCGCAGACGAGTTTTCGAGCAATGCCAGCAGCAAATGCTCAACCGTGATAAATTCATGCCGTTTATCATGCGCATTTTTAAAGGCGTTATTTAACGTAATTTCAAGTTCTTTACTTAACATAAGTTCTCCACCTACACTTCTTCCATCGAGCACATCAACGGATGGTGATGCTCTCGTGAATAGTCGTTAACTATATATACTTTGGTTTCGGCAACGTCTTTAGAATACGTCCCGCATACACCAACCCCTTGCGTATGGACTTGCAGCATTACCTGAGTCGCCTTTTCTTCAGACATGCCAA
Organism: Methylobacter sp.; assembly: GCA_036561065.1. Taxonomy (GTDB): domain Bacteria; phylum Pseudomonadota; class Gammaproteobacteria; order Methylococcales; family Methylomonadaceae; genus Methylobacter_A. Next base: position 5,474 of record DATBQC010000107.1, read on the forward strand.
AGAAGTCCATCAAAATCTCAATGACAAAATCCATGGGCGTAAAATCATCATTTAACAAGATCACCTTGTATAAAGGCGGTCTTTTTAACTTAGGCTTGGCTTCCTGAACAGCCAGGCCACCATCTTTATCTTTGTAGGGATCAAAATCGGACATAATCGCAATAGTAAAATATTTAAGCACTTAACATAGTGCCAATCCCGGTGAATTTCAACTGTTATGTTTCAACAAAATGAACAAGGCGTATAGAAAGATTAACCCGCACCTTATATCCTTTTCCCTGACTATTTTTTTACCAACATAATATCCCCAAATCTAGTAAAATGTCAGCTTTGACAGCCGGAATTTTGCAATGGTTTGGAAGCCACACGTTACAGTTGCCGCAGTTATTGAACAAGACCGACGTTTTTTGCTGGTAGAAGAAGAAACCACCAGCGGGCTTCAATTCAACCAACCTGCCGGGCATCTTGAAGCGGGCGAAGACCTGATTGCTGCCGTCAAGCGTGAAGTGCTGGAAGAAACCGCCTGGCAGTTTGAACCTGAGCACATCATTGCGATCCAGCTTTGGCGAAAAAATCCTGACTTCCCAAGCTTTATCAGAGTGTGTTTTTCCGGTCGCTGCCATTCGCATAACCCGGATCAGCAACTGGATGACGGCATCGTCGCCGCTCACTGGCTAACACGTGAGCAAATCGAAGCCGAGCGGCATCGTTTGCGCAGCCCTTTAGTGCTTATCAGTATAGACGAATATCTCAGCGGGCAACGCCACCCTTTATCCTTGCTTAAATCTTTTATCGATCTTGACCATGAGTAAAAAAATAATCGTCGGTATGTCCGGCGGTGTCGATTCTTCGGTAACCGCTTTGCTGCTATTGGAGCAAGGCCATCAAGTCACCGGTTTATTTATGAAAAACTGGGAAGAAGACGATGGCACTGAGTACTGTACGGCCATGGAAGATTTAGCCGACGCGCAACAGGTTTGCGACAAATTGGGCATCGAATTAAAAACCGTGAATTTTGCCGCCGAATACTGGGACGAGGTATTTGAAGTATTCCTGTCTGAATTTAAAGCGGGCCGCACCCCTAATCCCGATATTTTGTGCAATAAGCATGTTAAATTCAAAGCCTTCCTGAATTATGCGATTGAAGATCTGGGCGCGGAATATATCGCTACAGGTCACTATGCTCAAGTAGCCGAGAAAGACGGTGAATACTTTTTGTTGAAAGGGCTGGATCCGAATAAAGAGCAAAGCTATTTCCTTTACACGCTGGGACAAAAACAGCTGTCGCGTACGCTGTTCCCGATAGGTCATTTGCATAAACCGGAAATCCGGGCC
>DATBQC010000108.1:0-2504 GCA_036561065.1 Methylobacter sp.
ATATCTGTCGCCATATGAACGTCACGTCCGCCGATAAAGATGCCGGTATCGTTGAAACGTTTGGGAGGGCGGCAGAAAATAGCATCCTGAACTACAGCCGCTACGTTCTTAGCTTCAATCTTAGTCAGCGGCACCACCATATCAAAACCGGCATCGGCGGCGAGCGTCACATCAAATGGGCTGATGTTTTCACCTGGCGTCAAAAAATACAGGATTCGTTGTGTCATGAATATTCCATTAATTATTTGTTAGGATAGATACAGGGCAAGGGTTCTTACCTTGCAGGAAAGGACCAGTTTCGCTCGTCGCGCAAGGCGCGCTAACACAGCTAAGCGATAGAATGGAGTTCGAAACCTACACGTGAATCCGTTCTGGATTGCGATCAAAACGATGCTGTCCATAGTGATAGTCTAACGCATCGTGCATATATTTTAAAATTATAGCCCGCCCGGCCTTTTCAAGCGTAAACGTAGCAATAGACCCTACAGCTCAGGCATGTGTTTGAAATTTATGTCATGCCAACTGGAGCGCATGGTGAACATCGCCAATATGCTGCTCGGTTTTGACAGGAATATGGCAGTTTCTGCGCTTTTGAGGTACTGAAACCGGATTCTTACTTTTTAAAAAGTCCTAGTTATAGCATCATATCAGCCACCATTAAGTTCATACGAGTTCCCAATGTCCATAGCAAACGATATACAGCAGCTGCACGCACAAATGCGCGAGTGGCGGCGGCATCTGCACCGCTTTCCTGAAACCGCTTTTGAGGAAACCCAAACGGCTCAATTCATTGCCGATAAACTGGTGAGTTTCGGCCTGGAAGTGCATCAAGGTTTAGGCAAAACCGGCGTTGTGGCTACGCTTGCTGCCGGGAACGGCGACAGGAAAATCGCGTTGCGTGCAGATATGGACGCCTTGTTTATCCAGGAGCAAAACTCCTTTGCCTACAAATCCTGCCACGACGGCAAAATGCATGCCTGCGGCCATGACGGCCATTCGGCGATGCTGCTGGGTGCGGCCAGCTATTTAGCCGAGCATCGCAACTTCAACGGCACGGTGTATTTTATTTTCCAGCCCGCCGAGGAAGGCCGCGCCGGAGCCAGGCAGATGATCGATGACGGCTTGTTTGAAAGGTTCCCGGCCGACTGCGTTTTCGGCATGCATAATGTCCCTGACATTCCACCGGGGCATTTCGCGGTCAAATCCGGAGCGATGATGGCGTCATTCGACTGCTTCGAAATCATCATTACCGGGCAGGCAACCCATGCCGCGATGCCGCATTTGGGCAATGATGCGATAGTCGCAGCCGCCCAGCTGATTACCGCGTTGCAGACGATTGTCAGCCGGACTCTCAATCCTGCCGATCCAGCGGTGGTCAGCATTACCCAGATCCATGCGGGCAACACCTGGAATGCGCTGCCGGAATCGATTGTGTTAAGAGGCACTTTCCGTTGCTTTAGCAGCGCGGTTCAAAAAACCATTGCCGATAAAATCACCCAGCTGGTCAATGCAACTTGCGAGGGTTTTGAACTTAGCGCCGAAATCAAATTCAACCCTGAAAATCCGGGTTACCCGGTGACTTTTAATGCGGAAGCGGAAACGCAACTGGCGCTGCAAGCGGCGATAGCCGTGGCCGGGGAAGATGGAGTTGATCGACAGCCAACACCCGGCATGGGATCGGAAGATTTTGCGTTTATGTTGCAGGAAAAGCCGGGCTGTTATCTCTGGATAGGCAACGGCTCATCCGAAAACGGCTGCCTGCTGCATAATCCGCATTATGATTTTAACGACCAGATATTGCCGGTCGGCACGGCTTATTGGGTGAAGCTGGTTGAAACGGTGTTGGGTTAAGCTGCGCCTACTATTTTTTTGACTCAAACAGCATGTGCGCCATTTTTTTCGCTTTGGTTTTTAAATAACCGACATTGTCATCGTGAGCTACTGCTTCGACCGGAATGCGGCCTGTCACGTTAATACCGAGTTTTTTCAACTCTTCTATTTTCTTGGGGTTGTTGGTAATCAGCTCTATGGACTTTATGTTCAGGTTTTCCAGCATTAAAGCGGCGATGCTGTATTCCCTTTCGTCGGCAAGATGACCCAGATGGATATTGGCATCGACGGTATCCATGCCCTGGTCCTGCAAATTATAAGCCTGTAGTTTTTTCAATAAGCCGATGCCGCGTCCTTCCTGGCGCAGATAAATCAATACGCCGAAACCGGCTTTATCGATCATTTGCAGCGCCATATCCAGCTGCTCGCCGCAATCGCAACGTCTTGAACCTAAGACGTCCCCGGTAAAACACTCGGAATGAATGCGCACCGGCACGTTTTCTTTACCCGCAACATCGCCTTTAACCAGGGCGACATGCTCCTTGTCATCAATGGTATTGCTGTAATAATACAGGATAAATTCGCCGTGTTTGGTCGGGATCGGCGTCTGTACCAGATTTTCTAATTGTGGCTTCACGTAAATAACTAATCCAAAAAATTCATTCTATTTTACC
>DATBQC010000109.1:0-2550 GCA_036561065.1 Methylobacter sp.
AGGCACTGTGGAATCCACCCATCCCAAGAACTATGATTTATCGAGTCTGCGTCTATTAGGCTCGGTGGGCGAACCCATCAACCCGGAAGCGTGGATGTGGTATTACGAACAAGTCGGCGGTAGCCGCTGCCCTATCGCCGACACTTTCTGGCAAACCGAGACCGGCGGCCATGTCATCACCCCATTACCCGGCGCCACGCCGCTAGTCCCGGGCTCCTGCACCCTGCCTTTTCCCGGCATAGACGCTGCGGTAGTGGACGAGACCGGACACGACGTAGCCTGGGGCAACGGTGGATTGTTGGTCATCAAGAAACCATGGCCTGCGATGATACGTACCATCTGGGGCGACCCGGAACGCTACAAGAAATCCTACTTCCCCGAAGACCTGGGCGGCAAACTTTATCTGGCTGGCGACGGTGCGGTACGCGATGCCAAGACCGGCAACTTCACCATCATGGGACGCATAGACGACGTGCTCAACGTCTCCGGCCACCGCATGGGTACCATGGAGATCGAGTCAGCATTGGTAGCTAATTCGTTAGTGGCTGAGGCCGCCGTAGTAGGCAAACCGCACGACATCAAAGGCGAAGCCATCGTGGCTTACGTGGTGCTGAAAGGCAAACGTCCGGAGGGTGAAGATGCGAAAAAGATCGTCGCCACGCTGCGCGAATGGGTAGGCAAAGAGATCGGCCCCATCGCCAAACCGGATGAGATACGCTTTGGTGATAATTTGCCCAAGACACGGTCGGGCAAGATCATGCGGAGACTGTTAAGGTCATTGGCTAAGGGTGAGGAGATCACGACGGATATTTCTACATTGGATAATCCGGCAATATTGGATCAGTTGAAGCAGGCGGTAGTTTGACAAAAAATCTATGAAACTTTTTTTAATAATTGCTGGTGTAGCAATCATGGCCTTCGGTCTATGGTCAGGCTCTCATGCCAATTGGCAAGTATTAACTGTCTCTTTTCTTGGCTTTTGTGTTTTGCTGTTTGTGGCAAACCTTGATCGGATAGCTGAATTCAAAGCATCAAGTACTGGAATTGAGGCAAAAACAAGAGAAGTAATTGCCAAAGCAGAGGACACTCTTAATGAGTTACAAATTCTCGCAACTCAAGTCGGAGCATTAACACTTTCATTAGTAAAACGTAGTGGTCGAATTGGCGGATATGCAGAAGAAGAACAGATGCAAATTAAGGACAATATTTTAGCTGTACTTAAGCAACTTGGTGTGAAAGAGTCTGAGCATCCCGAATTACTTACAGAATGGCATAAATTTACAGAATTTGATTATTTCCATGGAATTATAGGAAATTCTCGTACCCCAATTAACATCGGGCCGGAAGCTGAAACGGAAAGCATACTATTACTGGGGCGTGGATTAGAAAACATTCCGAGTCCTGCTGAAATTGAAGCATTTCTATCTAAACACTCCCTTATGAACGAAGTTAAGGCAGAACTTTTAAAGGACTACGAACATTACCGAAACCAGAAGGTTCATCGAAGACCTGAAGTATGGAAAGATCGAAAAAACTGGGGACCTTTACAAAAACCTCATGCCTAATCCCGAGCCCTCATTTTGTGAGAGAGGACATGGGTAAAAAGACTAAGTACTTACTTCTTCTTTCGCCAGCTTCATGATATAGGCGGAAAAATCAGGGTCTTCGCCTTGAAGCAGGCGCGGTAGCATCTCTCTGAAATCGGTACGGCGGCACCACTCGCGCATGAAGTCTTCCCATGAACGCCAGCGCCTTAATTGTTTGCGCGACATGTTATCTTCGAAGGCCAATAGATAGGCACGTTCGAACAGGGAAATCAGTATCTCGTACATCACTTGCGTGCGTTCCAGTTGTTCGTCATTCAGGTCGGGGCTTGAGACTTGCGAACGCAGTTTGAGGTCGGGATTGGCGATGACCAGTTTCATGAAGTCGGTGTAGGCGTCAGATAGCAACTGATACACCTCTTCCTCCTCGTTCTCGCGCTCCTTGCGCTGCTCCAACAGGAAGGCGAGTATCGCCAGCGGCAGGCCGAATACCGTGACCACATAGCTCAACAATTCCCATGTTTCGAGTTTCATAAAAGCATTCTCCCATAATCTTCGACTTATTAGCTAAGTGAGCGAGAGGAATGAAGTGCAAGGCGCCCGGCGCGCAGAAACCGGAATGTACGCAGTTGTACATGAGGATTTCGAGCACCGCGTAACGCAGCAATTCGCCCTCGCAGACCCTTAGCCCCTGTACAATGCCGCCATGTCGATACCCACAACTATTAGCTGGACTGAATCCGGCAAGACCCACACTGCCAATTGGCATTCCGAAAGCGGTGCCAAGCCTCCGCAACGTGTCATTGTCGCGGACGACACTATCAAGGCAGATGCAGCTTACCGCCTAGTTTGCGAAGGCACGGCTATCCTTTGGCGCGGCGATTTTCAGAACGCGCGGCAGTTGCTACAAGCCATCTCGCGGCGCATGGATAACCACGGGCATCCAGCGCGAAAGGCCAAAGCCAAGGAAGTGCAACATACCCCTACCGAAGCTTTCCATTTACAT
>DATBQC010000110.1:0-4915 GCA_036561065.1 Methylobacter sp.
AAAAGCAATAGAAGAACTGAAATCAAAAACTCCTTGTTCAGATTGCAAAAAGCAATTTGGATACTGGGTTATGGATTTGGATCACGTATCTGGAGATAAGATCGATAATTTAAATAAATTACAATCCAAAAGTCTGGAAAAAGTACTTGAAGAGATATCAAAATGTGAAATAATATGTGCTTGTTGCCACAGGCTAAGAACATTTCTAAATAATAAAAAAGAAGGTAGTCAAGAAGAAATAGAAGAAAATCAGGAAATACTCGACAACATAATAGTATCAAGAATATATGGAACAAATGCAGGGAAAGATTTTTTGAACCAATTTCATTATGACAAATTTGGTAGACCAGCTACAGCAGTTTATACTGCGTCATATAATGGAGAAGATATAGGAATCATTAAATTCTCTCCAATTATTCGAAAAGAAGTAGCAACGTCAATGGGTTTAATAGATTCTGAAGTACTGGAACTCGATAGGGCATGTTTGGACACACGATTCAGAATCAAAAATCTTATGTCCAAAATAATATCAACATCAGTCAGACTCCTAAAGAGGGACTTCCCAGAAATCAGCCATCTCGTATCATTCGCTGATACAGCACAAGGACATACAGGATCTATATATAGAGCATCAAATTGGCAATATGCAGGATCAACTGGGTATTCGCATAAGTATGTAGATAAATCTGGACTAGAAATTAAAAAGAAGACTGTTTATAATAGAGCAATAGCACTTGGGATGAAAGAAAGAGAATATGCAGAAGCCAATAAATTGAAAAAAGAAAGAATACCAGAGAAATTAAAATTCATTCTCAAGCTTAGAAATAAATGAAATACCTCGAAGGACGACGCCAGCAGACAGTCAGAAGAAAATTCGAAGCGAAGGCATTATTTATTGAATTGAAATCTGGCCCCTGTATGAAATGCCGGCAGAAGTTCCATCATTGCCAGATGGACTTAGTCCGCCCTGACGGCGGAGGTCCAACAATGGCTTCATTGCTTCTAAAATCAAAGAAGCGCATTCTTGAAGAAGCCTCGAAAAGGCTTCGCCTCTGTTCCAATTGCAATCGAATGCGAGACTATAACCGAAAGAGACTGATGATGGAAGGAGATACTTAGTTATGCAGGTGTCTTTTCTATCAAATAGGTTAATAAACTATCCAAATCGGCGTCCAAGTTCATAAACTCGAGCGACGCGGCATCTCCGCCTGATTCCCATAACTGATCAGTTAGATCTTCACCATCACAAGTGAGACGGCCCTGCTGGTCATTATCGTCTATATGGCCGTCGAAAACATATGACTTACCACCCGGAAGGGCGAATTCGAAACGGCCGTCAATGATGGGGTATGCATGACGCGGACCAATAGGGGTATATTTTCTAATATCAGATTTAATCGGTCTAACTTGGTCTAAAGCAATTAAACCCGCATTTGGCACATCATCCACATCATCCACATCATCCATATCATCCATATCTTTCATAGCCAAAAGTACACGACGAATTGATGAAGCTACGCGAGTAGGATCAGGTTTCTTCGAAGCCGATATTCTATCGGCAATAGATCTTAATGAAGAAGACACCTGAGACGGCTTCATACTCGAATTAATTAAAAAAGAGTCTATCCGAGAGAAATTCCCGCTCCAGAAAGCTTTTGCTTCAGCTCCAAAAGAGCTTTCTTCCCGGGTTTTATCAGCAATTCTTCAATGTCTTCTCTGGACTCCGTCTTAAGGTCATCCCCAAACTTCTTGCCGAATCCAATCCAGAAGCCGTGATCAAAATCTTTCTCGCTCGGAATCTCTTCTTCACCAAACAAAGCTTCTTTAATTCGTCCAAGAACCGCTTCTGAAGATTCTCCCTCGGACATTACCTGTCCCGCAGCTTCTCCGATCTCCATAGAGTCGAACACAGAATCTCCCACGGCAACCCTTGAAGCCATAGCAAGGAGGGTGGCAATCTTCATAGAAAAAGGAGAAAACAAAAACCTACTTTTTAATTAATATGGATTAATTGTCAGCATTTGATCCTTCAGACAACATCATGTCATGAACATGGAACAAAGCAAGCTGAGCGTGTTTAGTTGCGGATATAACAATAACAAGGACTTCATTCTTCAGCGCTGTAAAGGATTCTATGACTGATAAAATAGAATTTCCGACGTTATCAGGCAATCCGTCTATCATTTTCTCGAATATAATAGCTGCATCTTTGGTCATGGCTGACACACGGATAGGTTCGGACGGATCAACTTCAACAATATAAATAACGTGACCGTCGAGACAATCCGGCAAATCGGATGATAAGAGCTTAGCCTGCTCTATTATCGACCTGAATTCCGGATCGAAATCCACTGGATCTATACCAAAAAATGATTGCACAGTATTATTTTACGTTCTCAAAGCTCCTGATTGTATTCTCAATCGCGAGAAACCAGGCTAAAGCATATTCTGAGACAAAAGCAGAAATCGAAGCCCGGAAAGATCCGATTTTGTTCGGAATGATAAAAGGAAGGCGCATTCTTTATTATATTTGTGATTGGGTGGATGAATACTGCGATCTTACTTTAGATCAAATCGCTGATACCATTGGTAAAGAAACAATCCAAGAAATTATTTGAATTACCAATGCCATCAATCATCTTAGTTAAAAAAGAGGCTTTGCCAAAATTACCGATTGCAGTCCAAAAATATATAGAAGATTGGTTTGTTGAAGCTACTGTGTTTGGCATACAATGCCTAGTAGTCCAAGGATGGACAAGTCATCCAACGAGCAATAGCTACGGGTTCAAGAAGAAATCGGGGATTGCCCCAACGCATTCAGTAGATCTAATGTATTATGAGCGCCAATATCCCGAAGGACTCGAAGGAATGGGTGTAGGAAGATACCTCAGCAGTTTATGCGGGCAAGGAGATGTCGAGATTATGAGCGTGCAGGAAAACACAAAGAACATTGTTTATACGGATTAAAAATGTTCATAACAGCTGACCAGTTATTTCTCCACGCCTTAGGTGATTATGTCCTCCAAAGCGATTGGATGGCACAGAATAAAACAAAATCTGGTATTCCATGCGCCGTCCATGCACTAACTTATTCACTTCCATTCATATTTTTAACAAAAAGTATCACCGCCATAGCATTCATCGGATTCACTCATTTCATTATTGACCGCTGGAGATTAGCTCGCTACGTGTGCTGGGCGAAAAATTGGATATCTCCGACTGGTAATCTCCCATGGGTAAGTTGCCAGAAGACAGGATATACACCATCCACTCCCGATTATATGGCAATATGGTTAATGATAATAGTTGATAATCTAATGCACATTACCTGTAATGCCACCGCATTATATTGGTTGTGATGAAATTTCTGTGCCGGGTAAATAATATGGATATATGTATAAAGTGTGGGAATTCAGGGTGGTTGCATGAACATGAGTGTATAACTTATTCATCAGAGACACAGGAATGCAGTTGTATCTCCGATAAATGTGATTGCCTCGCTGGTATATCAGATACTATCATACCGGGCATGCGTTCAATTGAAGAAGACGAGCAAACTATACCTGACATAGTATGGAATGGCATGTCAGGTATCAATAATTATTGATGTTATCTAGTAATATAATCTAAAGAATCCCGAATACCTACCAATATACCTTCGAGAGATTCGTGGGATGAATCGATTTGGTCTGCTATCCATTCAAGTGAGTGTTCGTTACGAATAACTCGTCCAAATTGCCTTGCTTTGTCGAGAGAAGCCTCTGCAGAAGCAAGCTCCTCAAGCATGGCATTGACTGCCCTCTCAATATTAGGTTCCAAATTTTTCCTGGCCATTATTTTATGAGCCATTCTATTCAACATGGCCATTTGGGCGGCGCCTTCATCCCCTTTCGGAGCGGGTGTCCCGGGGATCTTTTGACCCCACTGGTCACCATCAGGCGTTTCAAAGACACTACAGCGATAGCCATGAATGACAAGTTCACCAGAGAACTTGAGCTGCTCTAAAATATCATCGGGAATTTTTTGGACGTCCCAGTGCCCGTCGCCTTCAAGATGGAAAGCCACGCCTGGGACGGGGCTCGGGAATTCTTGTTCCTTACTCACAGAGAAATGCTGCCATCACAAACGTATCATCAGAGAAGAATCATGGATATAAAAGAAAATATGAACGAAGAGTCCGTCGGCTTCTTCCAAGCCATAGTGATGATCGTAGTCGGCAGTATTTTGATAGTTTGTTATGCAGTATCAGGCTGGAAGCAGGAAAAACGAAGAATTGGGTATAAAAGACGCCTACGCCCGGAAGCACAACAGCATCCGGGCGCTAAATAGCGGACAGAAAAAGAATCGACAGAGCCTATGGAAGGACTATTTCTCGTTATGATGGCCCTTGCCTTTGCGGTCAAAGAAATATGAATCGTTACGGCTCTGATCAGGGCCGTAAAGCTTTGCGACGGCGGCTTCAATCTCAGTGAGAGGCCTCTCAAGGTCTTCGACCGTATCAACTTTCTTGAAAATACCAGCAACGCGCCGAGTAACCTCAGCAATCCTTGGAAGCATCGCGGTGTTTTCCGGCCGCTGGCAAGCGACCGCTGCGCGCTCGAGCCCTTCAATAATTGATACGATCTTCATATAATTCCGAGCCGGATTGACGGCCGCGGCCTTCAAGCACTTTATTTGCTCAGATATGAATTCGGCATCATTCTTCATGGAATTTTCACCCCACGAGCCCTTCGGCTCTTCCCTAATTTGCTCATGGAGCATGTCGGCGTTCTTTTGAAGACCTTCGATTGTCCGCTGGACAGCTTCATCTTGCGGGTCCATAGAGGCAAGTCTCGATGCGGTCTCGGCGATCTTCTTAAGAGCAGCTGCATTTATGAGCATTGTGGATCCTCTTCTGTCAGTTACAGCTTCATGA
>DATBQC010000111.1:0-1909 GCA_036561065.1 Methylobacter sp.
ATAAAAATCCCGCCATTCACGCGGTTTTGCTGGCTTTGGCTAGACAATTGACGTTAATTATCAATGGGAGCTTGATTTCGAATCAGCTATTTTTTGATTGTTCCGGTTTTGGAGGTTCCTCCCACCTCTCGATGGCCTGAACTACCTTTAAAGCCCGGCACTGGAGCCGGGTTTTTCTTGCTTTATGGCGATCAACCATCGGCGCTGAATGAACACTCCTAGACCGGAAAATTCTCTCAGTCATCGCCGGACAGGGATGGGGAATCACGCGAATTGGGCGAGAAGGGCCTTGAAGACCTCTTAAAGCCGAAGCGCCGTCATTTTTTAGTTTTGGAGCCTTACTGAATATTTCCTGTTTTGAAGAAGCGTTCATAAAATAAAAAGACCACCAGCGGATAAAGATTCTGATGGTCTTTAGTTCTGTTGAACGTACGCCTGATTCTTTCCAGACACCATCCAGAGAATGTTTGTCTGTTGGCGTCGAGATAAACACCGCATTAACACCGAATTCGACCCATTCCTCAGGGGCGATCACTCGCCAACCTAGATTATCAGAGGCGCGTCAACGTTACAGCACAGATGACGATCATAGCCAGCATGCAGATAGGGATGAGAAAACCAATCATTTTGTCCTCCCGTCAGTTACGCTTTTCTTTGCATCACTTACACCACAATAGCATTCTTTCTTGACAATTTGATGGCAGAGGCAGCTTCAGCGAAAATATTAGTTTGTCGAACTCTTGATCGTCCCATCGCGCCTCATCCCACCGCTCGCGGTGATCGGCTATCGCCGAATTGGCGTCGATTCGATGATTGGATTTCTCGCCCGGAACGGGGATAGCGGCGAAGTCTTCGCACCCGCAACCGGGATTCGCTGCGTCGCAATACGTAATACGCACAATTTCAATAACATTTAGGGTCACGTATCAATCTAAAACGCAGCAAACTTTCACGGCAAATGCATGTAGAGGAGTGGCGTGATGATTACCGTCGAGCAATGCGCGGAGTTCGCGGGGCTCGCCTCACACGAAATCGTCTTGGGCGCGACCCCATCCGCCAAACACCGTGCGCTCCTCTCCAGCTACGTCCTGAATCTGTGGCGAGGTCCGAAAACCGTTCGCAAAATGATCGTCGCGGACATCCGTTTGTGGCTCGATCTTGGAAGGCCCGATTACGCGGCGGACTTCTTAGTCGTGTTGCGGCAGTTTCTTTCCGATTACCCCGAAGCCAGACTGGAACATTGGTGGCGTGAGGACGCAGACAAAAACAAACGTCGCTACAAGATTACATTGGGGCGTTATTCGACGCCGATGGACTATATCACATCGCCCACAGCGCATGGAGATACGTTTACAGGTATTATTGAGCGAATCGACAAAACATTATGTTGGAACTGCTATTATTTTGAAAAAAATGACGCAGTATGCGAGTACGTGCCGGTCCTTCGTCCCTCACTCCAGAAGTAATTATCGAAAGCTTATCTCGCTGATAAAATCTTACGGTCGCCAGCAGAGGCGGTGAGTGAGTTATCGTCGCGGACTATAGGATAGGCAAATGACTGATACAGGGAAATTGCTTCGAGATATCCATACGCTCAGGAAGTCGATCCAAATCGACTGGGACGAGTTATATTCGAACCCTCTCAGAGAGGAGGAAAGGAGAGAGATACGCAAGCACTTAGAAGTATGCCAAGCCGAGCTTAAGACTCTTATCGAACAACTGGTGGGGTTGGAGGAAGGTAATTCCAATTAGGACGCCGCGCGATCACGCCGACAAATGCAGAAGCGCCTCGCCTGTTGATCCAAGGTCGGACCGCTTCTATGTTGCTAGACCATGTTGGGCTCTTGCATCGCGCCATCCCCATCCCGGCTCATCCCATCACCACGTCATGACCGTGATCGGTGTTGAT
>DATBQC010000112.1:0-4197 GCA_036561065.1 Methylobacter sp.
GTGACTGTAAGTTTCCCCGTTTAAATAGGGGACGAGAAAATCTTCTCTAAGCCACATTTCCCAAGCGACGGCGGCATATCGGGTCTCATCGATAGGAAATAATGGCCGAATATAAAGGCTTGCAGCGGTTAAAACACCCCACAGAAGGAAAACCCAAAGCCTGCCGGACAATGATTGATGCATGGCACTATTCAAGGCCTAAATTTTTACGCTCGTGGATCACGAAATACAGGTTTCGAAGATAAATAAACAGTCCGGTAAGTTGCCCCACGATAAAAACCGGATCTTGCCGGTAGACCGCATAAGCCAAAAGGGTAACGCCGCCGCCAATGCTGAAATACCAGAAAGCGATGGGGAACACGCTTTTTTTCTCGCGCTCGCTTTTCAGCCACTGCACGATAAATCGAGCCGAAAATAGCGCCTGTCCAAGAAAACCTATAATCAGCCAAATTGCCTCTTTATCCACGTTCACTCAATTACCTCCGGCAATTTTGTCCGTTTCTGCAACCATATCACGCCTAATATATCGACAATCCCCACCCAAAGCCGGTCTAAGGTACCGTACTTTGAACAGCCATGCACCCTGGCTCTATGGCTAACCGGCTCGGAAATCACCTGTCCGCCAGCCCTTAAAATAAGCGCCGGTAGAAAGCGATGCATATGATCAAAGTACGGCAAGCCCAGAAACTCATCCCTTAAAAATACCTTTAAACCGCAACCGGTATCCGGTGTATGATCGCCTAATAGGCCGGAACGAACGACATTGGCCAGCTTTGATGAAAAAAGTCGCCAGACAGAATCATGGCGTTTGTTTCTCCATCCGGCTAACATCCACAAATTGCCGCTAATTTTCCTTTGCTGCATCAATAACTGATACAAGCGTGGAATATCAGCTGGATCATTTTGCCCATCGCCATCCAGCGTTGCAATACAAGGGTAATTTGCCGCCTTTACGCCGGTATAAATGGCGGCGCTTTGTCCGCAGCTTTGCTGATGCCGGATCACTCTCAGCGCTTTTATATTTTGCTGTGTTTGTTTTAAAACCGCCGCGGTGCCGTCATTACTGCCGTCATCAACATAGATAATTTCATAGGCCTCGGCCTGATTCATGGACGTAACGATCTCTGCAATCAATGCGCTAATATTATCAGCCTCATTATAAACAGGAACAACAATCGAAATTTTCACAGCCCCCTCCTCTTTTAAATAGCCATAAAAAAAGGCTACATCCTTACGAATGCAGCCTCTTTTATTTCCACATGCGTAACCCGAGTTACTACATAGAAGTAGTCGATTAACGTTTCGAGTACTGTGGACGTTTTCTTGCTTTGTGTAAACCCACTTTTTTACGTTCGACAATACGCGAATCGCGGGTAACAAAACCGGCTTTTCTAAGCGCAGGGCGCAAAGCTTCATCATATGCCATCAACGCACGCGTCAAACCGTGACGAATAGCGCCAGCTTGGCCGGATGGGCCGCCGCCCTTAACGATAACATTAACGTCGAATTTACCTTCCATATCAACACAACCCAATGGTTGGCGGGAAACCATCTGGTCGGTTTTACGGCCAAAATATTCTTCGATAGTCTTTGTGTTAATAGTGATTTTTCCGGTACCTGACGTTGCGTAAACACGTGCTATTGCACATTTACGACGACCTGTTCCGTAATACTGAGCTGCTGCCATAATTACCCGCTTATAATTCTAATACTTGTGGCTGTTGAGCCTGATGATCGTGTTCAGGACCTGCATAAACTTTCAATTTCTTGAACATTGCACGACCCAGTGGATTGTTAGGTAACATTCCTTTAACTGCTGTAGTAAGAATACGATCAGGGAACGTTTTTCTCAATTTACCCAGGGTAACGGTCTTAAGATTACCGATATAACCTGTATGATGTTGATACAACTTATCGTTTTCTTTATTGCCGGTAACGCCTATCTTCTCTGCATTTACTACAATAATGTAATCACCGGTATCAACATGCGGTGTGTATTCTGGTTTATGTTTACCGCGAAGGCGAAGAGCAATCTCAGAAGCAAGACGACCCAGCGTCTTTCCTTCTGCATCGACCACGTACCAATCACGCTTAACTTCTGCTGGCTTTGCACTAAATGTTTTCATCGTTGCTTAGGCTTACTGTTAAAGGCTTGAATATAAAAAACGAAATTTTACTAAGAAACACCGGATATTTCAAGTTTATTTGTGATTCAGGGCGAAAGACGAAGGATGAAGGACGAAAAAACCGCGTACCTTTCGCCTACAATTTTATATTCAATGAATGCAACTTGCGATACAGATGGGTTCGCTCCATTCCCACTGCGGCTGACAACTTTGCGACGCTGCCGCCGGTTCGCTCAAAATGGTATTCCAGATAAGCCTTCTCAAAATGATCCCTGGCCTCTTTTAACGGTAAATTATAGAACTCAGGGACTGACTGCGATGTAACTGCATCGCCAATCACCGAACCCAGCGCCGCCTTCACTTCATCCAGCTCTATGTCTTCGCCGGCACCCAGAATCATCAGCCGTTGCACCAAGTTTTTTAATTCCCGCACATTGCCGCGCCAGCTGTAATTGCGCAAAAAATTCTGTGCAGCCATCGAAAACCGCCGGAAAGGCAGCCTATCCTGACTGACAAAATAGTCGACATAAAAGCTCAGCAATGCAGGCACATCCTCACTGTGTTCGCGTAACGGCTGAATATCGAGCGAAACCTCATTAAGCAGGTAATACAAGTCCTGCCGAAAACGCCCGGCCCTGACCTCTTCATCCAACGCAATGCGGGTAGACGCCACTACCCGTGCATCGACACGAACCGCCTCACCGCCGCCTACCCGCAGAAAAGAACTTGATTCCAGAGCACCGAGCAGCCTTAACTGGGTTTCCTTATCCATACCGCCGATTTCGCCTAAAAACAGCGTGCCCTTATGCGCCCGCTCCAACAGACCCGGATAAACCTTGCCGCCATCCTCTTTGCCGAAAAACTCGACCGCCGAATTTTCCGGCGATATGCTGCCTACCGCCACATCGACAAAAGGACCGTCCCGATGCGCGCTGTTGTTATGCAGATACCTGGCATACATCTCCTTACCGACGCCCGCCTCACCGATAAACAACACCCTGGCATCATGCTGAGCCAAACGTTTTAACTGGTCCTTGATTCTCGCAACGGTCGCACTTCGGCCAACCGGCTCAATATCGGCGGCCAACTGTTGCTTAAGCCCCGCATTTTCGATTTGCAGGCTGCTGGCTTCCAAAGCCCTTTCCACGATCAACAACAGTTTTGCCAGGGACAGCGGCTTTTCCAGAAAATCATAAGCCCCCAGCCGAGTTGCCTCAACGGCAGCCTCAACGGAACCGTGTCCCGACATCATGACCACCGGACATAATAGAGCTTCTTCAGCCACCCATTCTTTCAACAAGGTAATGCCGTCGGTATCCGGCATCCAAATATCAAGCAGGATCAGATCGGGGGCTTTGGACTTTTTTAATTCCCTGGCGGCACCGGCATTCTCGGCCGTAGCGACCTGATAGCCCTCGTCCTCAAGAATTTCGCAGACCAAACGGCGAATATCCGGTTCATCATCTACAACCAATATACGTGGTATGTGTGCAGTCATATTTTACGACATCTCAAAAATTACACGCCGGAAGCTGGATGATAAATCCCGCTCCCACTTTACGGCCGGTGTCGACCCAAATCGCACCGCCATGTTCTTCAATTATTTTCTTGACTATCGCCAAACCCAAGCCTGTTCCTTTGGCCTTGGTGGTCACGTAAGGTTCAAAGATTTGTTCAATTTGTTCATCTTTAATACCCGGTCCATCATCATAAAGTGCTATTTCGATAAAGTCGGTATTATTTTTTTGCACCCGGTGCACGCTTATTTCAATCAAACCCTTAGCGCCTATGGCTTCCAGTGCGTTTTTAATCAGATTATGCAGCACCTGCCTGATGCTAACAGGGTCACCCTTAACCATCAACAAACCGGTATCGTAGTCGGTTTTAAATTTTACTCCGGACTTTAACACATAAAGTGCTAACACTTCCTGAACCAAGCCCGGCAAATCAATATCTACGGTCAGTTTTTTGGAAGGCTTGGCGTATTCCGAAAAATCATCGACCATTTCTTTCATTGCCTCGACCTGCTGCACGATGGTGGTGGTTGAGCGCTGCAACATCTCCGCATCGG
>DATBQC010000113.1:0-2261 GCA_036561065.1 Methylobacter sp.
GACGAGCAGTTGCTTGAGTTTTTGCAAGTCTGCAATGCGCTATATCGTGGCGGCGAGCCGCTAATTTCCGACGCGGATTACGACTTCGTTTTCCTGGCCGAACTGCAAAAACGCCACCCGTACCATCCGTATTTAGAAACCGTCGAACCGGAAGCCGGTTTTGTCGGCAAGACCGTCGCGTTGCCGGAGCCTATGCTGTCAACGGAAAAAACCTATTCCCAAAGCGGCATCGAAAAATGGCTGACTAGGCTGGAAAAAGCCGCCGTAGATTGCAACGCGGACTTTTCTACACTGATAATCCGCGCTACGCCCAAGCTGGACGGCTATGCAGCTTACGATGACGGAAAGCTGCTGTATACGCGCGGCGATGGACGTAAAGGCACCGACATCAGCCGAGTCTTCGAGCGCGGCTTGATTGTCGGCGGCAACGGCAAGCGAGGGCAGGGCGCAGGCGAAATCGTGGTCAGCCAGACTTATTTCAACACTCATCTGGCCGAGTATTTTGAAAATTCCCGGAACTTCCAGGCCAGTATCATCAAAGAAAAAGACCTGGAACAACACGCTTTAGAAGCCATACAAAACCATGCGGCGGTATTTTTTCCATTCTCCCAGTTGCCTGATTGGAAAGGCACTGCCGCCGAAGTGCTGGCCAATTTCGACCACGTTATCGAAACTGTTTACACGCTGGTCGATTACGATGTGGACGGCGTTGTTTTCGAGTTGGTCGGCAATGAGCAAATAAAAAAATATCTGGGCGCAACGCGGCACCACCATCGCTGGCAGATAGCCTATAAAAGCAATGTCGAAACCGCCGAAGTGATAGTACTGAAAGTCACCCCGCAAACCTCCCGTTCCGGCCGGGTCAATCCGGTTGCCGAGCTGACGCCGACCAAACTCAGCGGTGCGGTGATTTCCAGGGCAACGGCGCATCATTACGGCATGGTCAAGGAGCTGGGTATCGGCGAGGGTACGCTGATTGAATTAACGCGCTCAGGCTTGGTCATCCCAAAAATCGAGCGGGTAATTACTCCGGCAACGCCGCAAATCCCTGAGCATTGCCCCAGTTGCGGCAGCGAACTGGTTTGGGACAGCGATTACCTTTATTGCCTGAACACCACAAAATGCCCAGCGCAAATTGAAAACACCATCGAGCATTTTTTCAGAACCTTGGCGAATGTCGACGGTTTTGGGGGGAAAACCGTCGAAAAACTCCACGCTAGCGGCATCGATTCGGTTTATGCTGTTTATCAGCTGGACATGGAGCGGTTGCAAGCAATGGGCTTTGGCGACAAAACCGCGCAAAACCTGCTGGATCAATTGCAACGCAGCCGAACTGAAGCCATAGAAGACTGGCGCTTTTTGGGGGCGTTTGGCATCCACCGGATGGGGCTGGGCAACTGCGAACGCCTGCTGCAACATCATCACCTGATGGATATTTTCAAGCTGACCGTTGAAAACGTGATTAATATCGAAGGCTTCGCCGAGAAAACCAGCGCCGCCGTGGTCGAATGTCTGGCAAAAATAAAAGCCGATTTTATGCAAATCTACGGGCTGGGTTTTAATTTAATCCCAACGCGGCTACTCGCCGAGCAGCAGAAAAACATCAGTCCGATTTCCGGCAAAACCATCGTTTTTACCGGCACCATGGTCCACGGCAAGCGAGATGACATGAGTAAAGAGGCTAAACGCTTGGGTGCAAAAGTGGGTAGTTCTGTTACAGGGAAAACCGATTTTTTGGTTACCGGGTCTGATGTGGGGGCTGCGAAAATCGCAGCTGCCACGGAAAAGGGGGTGCGGGTTATCAGTGAAGAGGAATATTTGGCGTTGTTGGGAGGGTGATTGTGTCGTATTTATCTGTATGGTATATATAAATTTAAATAATAAAAACAAATAATTAGATGGGTTTGTGATGAAATGTACGATAATTAATGTCGTATATATTACGTTAGGCTGATTAGATAGTTATGATGAAACGTACGGTGGGCACTCCTGAATTTCCAATTTGGTTACTTGGAGATTCGGCTCCTTCAAATTGGATCGATAAGCTTGAAAGCCCCCTTGATCCACGGCATCCAATTCGACACAACATTTGGACATCAATTGAAAATGAAATTCAGGAAAAAATCTTTCGTGAGCTCTGTAAACGCATCGATTTTTCATCTCAACGTCTCTATATTCGCAACGCCGTTGAACATGCCGAGAATAAACCAAGTGCATCAGCGCGTGAATGGGCTGAAAGTGTAAAACAAGAAGTTGAGGGG
>DATBQC010000114.1:0-5299 GCA_036561065.1 Methylobacter sp.
ATTATTCGCTGAAAATCGTGCCCATTCATGCCAATAACCCGGCAAAAGTCGAGCTGTCGTTTAATTCACAGATAGAACTGGGCTTGTCACAAGTTTTCCTGGTCAGCAAAGGCGATAAACATCAATTATTAACAGTCATCAATGGCAACAAGCAAGGACAGATTATCATCCAAATTCCGCCGCTGGAATCCGGCGATTATGCCCTCAGATTTAAAGTCTTTGCTGCTGACGGTCATTTAACTGAAGACGTCATTCATTTTTCCGTTTCCGAATAGGTGTTGGCAATGGCAGGCATAGCTGATTTTCTCGATTCTCTTATCGGCGGGTTTGACCTGATTTGTTATTCGTTAGCAATCGGCAGCCTGTTCTGGGGACTTTTTGTGTTGCGTCCTTGGCATTATCAAGACGGATACTCCGCGGTATTACTGCAAAAAACCATCAACCTTCTGTACAAAGGCGGCTTTTGGCTGGCTGCTGCCCAGCTTTTCAAAATAATCCTTAAAGTTTGGTTAATGACCGCCGTACTTGAGCGATGGCCGTTTCCCGAATTCGCAGGTACGACGCAGTTTGTAGGCGGCATAGTACGCACGGTTTTGACGGTCATTCTGGCAGGATATTGTTATCAATACCTTAGCAAAAATCCTTTTTCCAAACAGCACTGGATAACCGCCTGCATCGTTGCCTTGCCGATGATTATTTCCGGTGCGTGGCTGGTGCATGGCGCGGGGCGCTTTGAAAACAAAATCACTTTGATGTCGCTGACAGTCATCCATCAATTAGCTGCCGCAGCCTGGATCGGCGGTGTTTTTCAGCTGGTTAGCCTATGGATTTTACGCAGTCGCAACCAAGTTGTTGCCGGATTATGGCCGTTATTGCTTAAGCGCTTCACCACATTCGGCATAGTTTCAGTTACGATGATCCTGGTCTCGGGGTTACCTATTGCACTGCAATACATCGACACATGGAATGGTTTGATAGGCACCGGCTACGGCAATTTATTGCTGGTAAAAATAACCTTGCTGACCATTGCTCTGGGATTTGCCGGGCTAAACAAATCCGCTGTATTGGCATTCGGATTTTCCGGCAATAATCACGCATTGAATAACCGGGTCCCCTATTACGTCGAAGCCGAAACATTTGTTCTGGTGACCTTGCTCTTTACCGCTGCCAGTCTGGCTTCACAGCCTCCGGCTATCGATATTCCAAACCTGACCGCAAGCTGGCAGGAAGTCTTGAATACTTTTAGTCCGCAAATCCCAAGAACCAGCTCGCCGACGCATACCGATTTGATTGCAGGTGAAGCCGGACGCGTTGCTATTGTCGGTCAAGTGCCGTCGCTGGCCGCAACAGAATGGTCCAACTATAACCATAACATATCCGGTATTTTCCTGACCGTGATGAGTTTTTTTGCGATGCTGTCTTATGTGCAAAAATCCGGATTTGAGAAATTCAAATACTGGCCGATAGGTTTTGTCGGATTGGGCATCTTCCTGTTTTTCCGTAGCGATGCGGAAACCTGGCCTTTGGGGCCGATAGGCTTCTGGGACAGTACCTTTAATAACGGCGAAGTGTTGCAGCACCGGATTGCGACCTTGCTGGTATTTGTGCTCGGCATTATGGAGCTCAGCGCCCGGATAACCAAAAACCCGAACACCAAACTACCTTTTGTTTTTCCGTTGTTGGCTGCTTTTGGCGGATTAATGTTGCTGACTCATTCTCATGTCGGCTTCCAACCTAAAAGCGCTTTTCTTATCCAGGTCGGCCACACCACCATGGGTATTTTCTCTCTCATTCTGGCCAGCGGTCGTTGGCTGGAATTAAAACTGGACCGGCCCGGCAAGGATATTGCCGGTTTTATTTCTGTTGCCGCCCTGTTTCAGATTGGCATCATCCTGATGTTCTATCGCGAACCTCTTTATTAATATGAATACAATAGATAACTACCCACTGCTAAAAGACATCAACACCCCGGCCGATGTTCGCAAACTGTCGAAAAGCCAGCTTAAACCGCTGGCAAAAGAACTGCGCGAATTTTTAACCCATACCGTAAGCATTTCCGGCGGCCACTTTTCTGCGGGTCTGGGTACGGTTGAGTTGACGGTAGCCCTGCATTACGTGTTCGACACACCGTCCGACCAACTGGTTTGGGATGTCGGCCATCAAGCTTATCCGCATAAGATTCTGACCGGTCGAAAAGAGCGAATGACCACTATTCGCACTAAGGACGGGGTATCGGCGTTTCCCAACCGGGCAGAGAGCGAATACGATGCGTTCGGCGTCGGCCATTCCAGCACCTCGATCAGCGCGGCCTTGGGAATGGCGATCGCCTCTGAATTAAAAGGCGAAGACAAAAAAATGGTCGCGATTATCGGCGACGGCAGCATTACCGGGGGGATGGCGTTTGAAGCGATGAATCATGCGGGCGCACTGGATGCCAACCTGCTGGTGATCCTGAACGATAACGACATGTCGATCTCGCCGCCGGTCGGCGCGATGAACAATTACCTGACCAAAATTCTGTCCAGCAAATTTTATTCATCAATGCGTGAAGGCAGCAAAAAGGCCTTAAGCAGCATGCCTAGCGTATGGGAACTGGCACGACGCACCGAAGAACATATGAAGGGCATGGTCGTACCAGGCACCTTGTTTGAGGAGTTGGGCTTTAACTACATCGGCCCGATTGACGGGCATGACATAGACATGCTGGTTTCCACGCTGGAAAACCTGAAGGATATTTCCGGGCCGCGCTTTTTGCACATCGTCACCCAAAAAGGCAAAGGGTACGCTCCTGCCGAGAAAGATCCGTTGGCCTATCATGGCGTACCGGCTTTTGATCCCAGCAAAGATTGCCTGCCCAAATCTGCGCCCTCCCCGCACCCGACTTATACAGAGGTGTTCGGCGAATGGCTCTGCGATATGGCGGCACAAGACGAGCGCTTATTGGGCATTACTCCCGCTATGCGTGAGGGTTCAGGATTGGTCAAGTTTTCTGAATGTTTCCCGAAACGTTATTTCGATGTCGCCATTGCTGAGCAACACGCGGTAACGTTGGCAGCAGGACAAGCTTGCCAAGGTGCAAAACCCGTCGTTGCGATTTATTCGACGTTCTTGCAACGTGCTTATGACCAGATGATTCATGACGTCGCCATCCAGAATCTGGACGTGTTGTTTGCGCTGGACCGCGCCGGTTTAGTCGGCCCTGACGGCCCAACCCATGCCGGCAGTTTCGATTACAGCTACATGCGCTGCATCCCCAATATGCTGGTGATGGCTCCCGCCGATGAAAATGAATGTCGGCAAATGCTCTATACCGGATTTATGCATGAAGGCCCGGCTTCCGTGCGTTATCCGCGAGGCAAAGGCCCCGGTGTTGCAGTCAATAAAACCATGACCGCCTTGCCGATAGGCAAAGCCGAAGTTCGCCATCAAGGCAGCCGCATCGCCATTCTGGCCTGGGGCAGCATGGTAACCCCGGCTATGGAAGCGGGCAAGCAACTGGGCGCAACGGTCGTCAATATGCGCTTTGTCAAACCTATCGATGCCGGGCTGATTCTTGAGTTAGCCAAGAGCCACGATGTGCTGATCACCGTCGAAGAAAATGTACTCGCCGGAGGTGCAGGCAGCGCCGTCAACGACTTCCTGCAAGCTCAACAGGTCCTGATGCCGGTTCTGAACATCGGCCTGCCGGACAGTTTTGTCGAGCAAGGCACCCGAGAGGAATTGCTGGCGCTGTGCGGTTTGGATGTACAAGGGATTGCTGCACAGGTTGAAAAATTCTGCGCATAAAGAAGTTTTTACCCGAAGGTCACCAAGGTTTAAAGTTTGATCGGATGGAGATGACGGGATTGACGCCGTCATCTCCATCCGATCATGGCTTTCCGAACTATCTCTGCTACACACTCACCTATTGATAAGTCCTGTCCAACCAAGCGGTAGAATCTTTACTGCTGCCGGACAAAAAACTGGATGAGTTGTTTGACATAGCGCTTAATTTCATCAATGAACGGGCAACCTTGACGGTCATCGCCAATCCGGCTAACTAAAGTGGCCTTAAAATCCCGACAGTAGTTTACGCTATGCTCTGACAAAAAATGAGACACAGTAAATGCCAACGCAGCCATCAATCGTTGGACTACAAAACACGTAGCTTGATCTATCTACCGAGCAGCTGCGGGAGGCGGGTGCACAAATGTGGCAATTTAACGGGGGCTTCTCATGCAAAAAAAAGGGATCAGCACCATTCAGCTGAAGCGTGAACAACGCTCTATCTTAAAATAGGAATTGGCTTTTAAGACTGCACACCCGACTACACCGATCTTATATAATTCAGGATGGTTCATAAACTATGAATTGCCCGTCCACACGAACACTCTACATTTCAATTAGTTACGATATCCATCTATTTTTACCGGGATAAACGGAAATATTCGTGTCATCTTAAAGAAATATCCACGTAATAAAATCACCCTATTCTAGTCGCTAACTCTCATACGCCTTGACGATCGACCCCGATGCCGCATCTATGCAAAGAAACATAAGGCAACTTAACGTCACATCTCAAATAGGCATTTCTTTGTTAACGAAAAGCCAATATCCGTGCTTTTTAACGGCTTAAAATGAGTGATTTTAAAATTTAAATCTTTATTAATTTAATACTACGGTATTCCAAGATGAAACGTAACAAGCTATTTAAGAATATCAGCCAAGACAAAATATTAGGACATAAGCAATGCGTTGCTTTCCATGAAGCAGGACATGCGGCGGCTATTTATTTAAATAACAAAGCCCGGAATCTTCCGCCGGTCTTTTTTCAAATCATGCTTAAAGATTTAAACGGCATGTCCGAAGAAAATATAATGGTTTATCAAGTTGATTGCATTGCAAGGGTGAAGGGAGGCAGGTCAATCAAATCACTACCCTATTCCGCTGATACTTTGGCGCATGCCGCAGACCATAATAATACAACGGGGTCTTCAATACAGAATCATATCGTCGCCTTTGAAGTCGACATCATTAATCTGCTTATCGGCCCGCTAGCCGAGGCTAAATACATTGCTCATACCGATGACGAGCTGTTTAATCATACCTTAGTCGATCTGGAAGCATTAAAAAATTACGGTGGCAGTTCCGACCTTGATCTGGCCTATGAATACTTACAATGCTTTTCCGCCTGCAAACAGCAGCAGGACAAAAAACTGGATGAGTTGTTTGACGTCGCGTTTAATTTTATAAATGACAGAGCAAACTGGGCAGCCATTACCAAGCTGGCTAACTATATTCTCGATAGCAATAAAAATAT
>DATBQC010000115.1:0-2345 GCA_036561065.1 Methylobacter sp.
TTCCCGCTGAAGATTTTTGCGCCAATATTCCACGCGCTAACGAACTTACTTTATTGGTGTTCGATTATCAGGACATGAAATATCGGGATATGTCGGTTGAATTTGAAGTGACGAAAGAGCCTGAAGGTACCAGCGTATTCAAGTTGCCGGCTGCAAAACATAAAAAAGGCACGGTTGAGTTAAGGCTGCCAAATGGCGTGCCCGAGGCAGGCAAATACCTGATTCATATTACGCTGGTTCCTGATGCGGATAAGATGGATCCACGTACTCAGGGTGCGAGATTGGATGCGCATATGGGCTTTAAAGCGGGTGGCGGCGAAGCAGTGAGCAAAAATAGCATGCTCTTGTACGTGTTTTTTGCATTTGCCGGTCTTTATGTAGTTTATCTGTCACATGCCGGATTCAAAAGCAAGGTGGATGAAACCATAGCGAAGCTGAAAGGCTAATTAAGCACGAGTTTTTGGTAGTTATGTGTTGATTCTATTGCCTGCATGGAGGCAGGCAAGATGCAGGAGCGGAAGCTTTTGTTTATTGGACAGATTACAGCAACCGCTCCTGCGTTGCTTAAAGCGCCTACTTTTTGCGCTCTGCATAAGGCCTTACGGTCTTATGCAATATCTGCTCAGCACACTATGTATTATGTAGGAAAGGAGCATGAACAGGATAGGAAGCCTTGATTTTATTGAATAATAGAGGACATGAACAATGGTGAAGTTATTATCGGCTGGGGCACTGATTTTTATTTTTTCTGCGCCGGTATTGGCTGTGGAATATGAAGATCATAGCGGTATGCTCATGGATCACGGTGATGGCCATTTAATGGACATGGCCGGCGGTATGGTCATGGGACAGAATGCCACTACGTTGCCGGGCGGCTGCGACAGTATCTCCGAGACTAAGGAAATTACTGTGCATGCCGGTCATAAATACGCGGAGAAATTTCCCGGCAGAATGTTTGCGTTTGATACGCAGGAGATTAATGTTAAGCCGTGTACTAAATTGACTATTCATTTTATCAATGACGATAATGTTCGTCATCAATGGATGATGCACGGTTTGCCCAAGTATTTATACCCTAAGGGCATGTTCCATTTAGAAGTGTCCGGTCCCGCAAAAATTTCCGGAACATTGATTCTACCTCCCGGCGATAAAACCTATCTGGTGCATTGCGACATTGCCCAGCACATGGAAAAAGGGATGAAAGCGCAGTTGAAAGTTGGTAAAGGCGACGGTGATCTGCCCAGTATTCCAGGCGTGACTGCTTATGTCGTACCCGATGACTACAAGGGAAGTCTGCCGACAGTGATGGCTGAGGTTGCGGCCGCAGCTGCTGCGCCGGTTGTTGTCACTGATAAAAAGGCATCTGCGCCAGTCATGAATCCGCCAAAAGAAGATTCTGTTATTTCAGGTGTTACCGTGATTGGCTTAGCAATTGGCTTGTTGCTGGCACCACTTTTGGCAAAGAAATTTAAAGACATGAGCCCTTCAGAGGTGGTCGCCACCGTTTTTGATTTGTTGAGGATAGGCATTGAGAGAATTGTAAAATTATTATCTGGTTTGGTTAAGCTTATCATCTCCAACAAAAACAAGATATTGCCCTGAGAGCAACCTTGACTAACATAAAATCCCTGCGTTCAACACAGAGCGCAGGGATTTTTTTTGAGGGAAAAAATGCAAGACACAGGACTTGAACTAGGGGGGCTGTTTATCAGCGCATTTATATCGTCAACGATAGCCCCTGGCGGTTCCGAAGCTGTTTTGGCTTATATGGTGGCGACAGGATATTATCAGGTTGAGCTTGTTGTTATCGTAGCTACGATAGGTAACACGCTGGGCGCTATGACCACATGGGGCTTGGGTATGCTGGCAGCTAAAAAATTTCCGGTGGCCACGCTTTTATCGGAAAACAAGCAGAAGGCATTGGATGTCGTGAGAACAAAAGGTATTTGGACGCTGTTTTTTACTTGGTTGCCGGTGGTTGGCGATGCTTTATGTTTTGCGGGCGGATGGCTAAGGCTTCCGTTGTTGCCCGCTTGTTTAGTCATTTTGATAGGCAAGCTTGGCAGATATGCTGCGATAGCGTGGATGTTTGGGTGAGATTGGAATTGCACTTGCAACTAAAGCACAGCAAATTTAAAAGGAGCTGCGGCGCTGTTTTGGCAAAGTGGTTGGCGTTGCAGGAGCAGAGATTGGTGAGTATACTTAAAAAATGTTTCATGTGAAAATATTTAGATGTCGTACAAGGCAGTTTCACTGTTACAGACAGTCTCGCAAAATAAGCTCAATATGAAATCAAATTTTATAATCAATGACGATCAATCAAACGAGATTGAAAATGCCTTACT
>DATBQC010000116.1:0-2818 GCA_036561065.1 Methylobacter sp.
TTAGAAAAGTTAGGCATGTCCGGCCAATTCAAGTAAACGGGCAACCCCCACGGGCTCTTCTATTGACAATGGCACCACGGCATAACGATGTGCATGTTGATGAGCGATCGCGTCGATTTCCCGCAATTCGTTATCCGCGCGTTGGTGAAGTAATGGCGAGTTTGTTTGCGTGGCTGCAATACTGTTATTGATCACCCATGCCCACGGCTCGATACCGGCACGACGTAGGTCGTTTTGCAGATTGGCGGCTTCCAGTACAGGGGTGGTTTCGGCCAGGGTGGCGATCAGCACCTTGGTTTGTTTAGTGTCCTGTAATTGCATCATCGGCGTTAGGTAATGCGCACTACTATCCATCTGCCGAGTGACTTCACGATGATAAGCGCCTGTTGCATCGAGCAGCAGCAAGGTATGTCCGGTCGGTGCGGTATCCATCACCACGAATTTCTTACCAGCTTCACGAATGATCCGCGAAAAAGCCTGGAACACGGCGATTTCTTCGGTACAGGGTGAGCGTAAGTCTTCTTCCAGCAAGGCACGGCCTTGCTCATCCAGCTTTGCGCCTTTGGTGTCTAACACATGCTGGCGATAGCGTTCAGTTTCGGCGTGAGGGTCAATGCGGCTGACGGTTAGATGTTCTAATGCTCCATTAAGCGTTTCGCTTAAATGCGCAGCAGGGTCAGAAGTTGTTAAATGTACCGGCTGTCCACGTTGAGCCAAATTAACTGCCACCGCTGCGGCCAATGTGGTTTTGCCCACACCGCCTTTGCCCATCAGCATGATCAGGCCATGGCCGTCTAAGGCAATCTCATCGACCAGATCGGCAAGACTTAGTTTTTCAAATGCTGTCAAAGCATCAACGGCAATAGGCTGTTGCACAGATACGTCAACTAACAGTTGGCGAAGCGCGTCCAATCCGACCAAATTAAAGGGTTTAAGTAGCACTTCATCACGCGGTAAGGCTCTCAATACATCAGGTATTGCGTTTAGTGCGGCTTGTTCACGGCTATAAATAGCCATCGCCAAAAGATCATTAGCGACTGCATTGGCTGGCAAGATGGCATTGATTAGTAGGTATTGATTACGAAAACCTATAGTTGCCAGCTCCTCATGAGTTCGAGCGACTTCTCGTAAAGTGGTTTGCTGAGCACGGGCCACCAAGATAAGTCGGGTTCTTGTTGCATCAGACAGAGCATCGACAGCCGTTTTATATTGTTCTCGTTGCTTTTCTAGGCCCGCCAGTGGGCCAAGGCATGATGCATCACCTTTGCCTTCTTCAAGAAAACCCGTCCAGGCACCTGGTAATTGCAACAAGCGGATGGTGTGTCCGGTCGGTGCGGTATCGAAAACGATGTGGTCGTAACCAGCGGTTAATTCTGAGTCGGTTAAAAGCGCAGTGAATTCGTCAAAAGCCGCAATCTCTGTAGTACAGGCACCTGACAGTTGTTCTTCAATACCTTTGACGACGTCTTCAGGTAATATTGCCCGTACTGGGCCAACGATGCGATCACGATAAGCTTGGGCAGCAGCTTGTGGATCAATTTCTAAAGTCGCCAAGCCAGGCACAGCAGGTATAGCGGTAATCCGATTACCGATGGTAATACCAAATACCTGTCCGACGTTGGACGCCGGATCGGTACTGACCAGTAAAACCCGTCGCCCAGCGTCGGCTAATTGGATGGCCGTTGCACACGCTACCGAGGTTTTTCCCACGCCGCCTTTGCCGGTAAAAAACAGAAAACGCGGCGCTTGGTCGAGAAATTTTAATGCCGACATGGAAGAAACCTCTAACAATGGCTTGTTCTACCTGGACTCAGATAGAACCGTGCTTATTTAATAAGCGTTGCAGCCAGATGAGGCTGCAACAAACTGAGAATCAGCAGCAGCTACTGCCGCTACAGCAACCGGATGCCGGTTTTTCAGCTGATTCGGCGATGTCAGCCCAACGCGCTAATTCAATACGATTAGGGTAACGACCGGCCAAAGCCACTTCGCCATTCACCAAAATCAAGGGTAATGCTTCAGCGCCGGAACGCTCTAAAAAGGCTTTAACAACGGCGTTTTCGGCAAACACCATCGGTTGTTGAGCCAAATTGAAGCGCTCTATCTCTGCGCCATTTTGCTTAGCCCAGTCCACATCGGCGGAAAAACCGACCAACTGTTGATCGACTTCCACGCCACAAACACCGGTACTGCAACATAACGCAGGGTCAAAAACTTGAATGGTTGCCATGACTAAACTCCTTAACAATTAGGGTAACAAGGTGCCGATACGATCCAGCTCAACTTTTAATCGTTCTCTGTCGTTCTTCAATTCATCCAGCGGCAACGCCAAAAATTGTTCAATGCGGTGACGCAAAATGCCATAAGCCGTTTCAAAAGCTGCTTTGATTTCTTCTTCTGTACCTTCAAAATGAGCAGGGTCTTCTACGCCCCAGTGGCTGCGCAAAACCGGTCCCAAGTAGGCTGGACAGGTTTCGTTGGCCGCATTGCCACAGACACTAATCACAATATCCGGTGTCAAAGGCAAATCGTTCCAGGATTTGCTGTAATAGCCATCAACAGATATGCCTTTTTCCTGTAGCAAATCCACGGCTCCGCTATTTAATCGACCCAAAGGCTTGCTGCCTGCACTAAGTGCATGCCAACCTTCAGGGGCAAGGTGATTGAAAGTAGCTTCACCCATCAGGGAGCGGCAAGAATTACCAGTACAAAGAAATAAGACGTTCATAATCGATAGATAACTTTAAATGTAAGAAAAATATTGGAAATGATAAAAAGCAGTCATGCCGTTTTAGGCTTCACCCGTGTTTCCAATATC